>JAYSSB010000158.1:0-8693 GCA_043720755.1 Candidatus Altimarinota bacterium
GCAGATCTGGGATACACTCAGTACTCGTGATATGAGTCATACCCTCGCTACTCTCTCCCAGATCTGTCATGAGCAAAGTGAAACTAAAACTGATATCAGTGGGTTATTTTCGGATTTACTGTCATCAGATAGTATAGCTACTCCCCCACCCAACACGCCAATACCTCAATACTCCAAGACTCCACCTACCCTCATCGAGACTCATGGCGATCCGAGTGAAGAGATCGCAATCATACACGATGCGTTCCGCATGCACTCACATATCGCACTCGTCACACCAGGATACAAGGCATCTCAGTGGGTATCTGAGTCTCTGACGATGCATCAGATAGAGAATATGGTAGCTATCACACCTGATAAGTGGTGCTCTGTCGAATATATCAGAGAGCTCATGTTGAGTGATAGACTGCTCGGACGCAAGGAGATGATCCTCACGCTCAAGATCAGTTATTGGATGAGCAAGACGACGACTGGACTCCTCGACGAGATGAAGTTCTATGGAGAAGAACGTAATATGCTCGAGATATATAGATGCAGAGAGGATGAGTATCCAGTATGGAGGAGAGCCTATGAGGCAAAAATAGACAAAATACCAGTACTCATATGCGATGCGTATCATTTTGCGAAGCAGATACTAGAGAGACACACGATGATACGAGATATCGGACTCCTCGAGGATATCATGAGACGCTCATCGAGCATAGAGATATCGTTCGACCGACTCTATATGACTCTCGAGTCACTCAGAGAGAGGGAGATCCGTATCCATATGACAGATATGCTCTCGATCATCAGGGGGATCTATGAGTCTACTCCCGAGAGACCGACAGGTCCACTTGCATCTCCTCCAGGAGATCATGGAGAGACGTATTTTGTCACACAAGCGATGCTCTGGCATCGTGGACACAAGTGGCTCATCCATGCGACTCAGACCATCCGAGTGAGATGGCAAGAGTATAGGGAGATGACAAGAGATATGACTCTCTCCAGACAGGAACAGATCGATCTCTCATATATAGAGCAGTCGATAACACTCCTCACTCGATATCATACTATCTGAGATACCAATACGAATATGATCCTCTCCATACTCGAGAGTGGGACACGAGTGACCTATATTCTGAGGAGTGTCATCGATATACTCTCACCTATTTTGGATTGAGCTACCGTCTATGGTCCTCATATTTGACTTCGTGAGAGTCGGGGATTTTTGATACGAGAGTATGGTATCGAGAGTGAGAGGCTCGCATCATCTCAACATCAGATCACTCGATCGATCGAGCATATACAGTATCATGCGAATACTATCCAGTCTGGGAGTGTGATACTCACGACGAGTCTCAAGCATGCGAGAGATCTCGGGTCCGAACTGAGAAAGGCACACGGCAAAACTACAGATATCCTCATACAGTGACTCTCAGGTGGAAAATGAAAAATGCTCTCGATATTTAGTAAAAAGAGAGATCATACGATCCTAATAGGAACAATCGATACCTGGCGAGATGAACACGCTCTCTGGAAAGTAGCGAGATACATCATCATTACTAAGTTACCATTTGACCCTCCGACAGATCCATATTTCTTAGCTCGTACGGTCGCTATGACTGAGAACTTTTCCCAGTATAGTAGTCCGATGGTCATCATCCGTATCAATACGCTCATCGAGCGTATACGAGAGAGCGGCTATAGGGGTATGATATACTCGTCTGATTCGAGACTCACGGATACCGAGTGGGGCAAAAAAATTGCTACAGAATTATTATAAAAACAAACAATACTTGTTTCGCAAGTGATTTTTGGTTTTGGGATTTGCGTTGTAATAGAGAATCTGTTACTCTGATACTATCATAAGTATATTCTCTATGGCAGATACCCCGGTTGCAGCACCAGAATCAAGTTTCTTGACTGGTACATCATGAGTGACGAGCAAAGTCGATGGAGCAATTCCATCGACAGATAACCTCTACAACGACTTTTTCCAAGAGCAGAGCTCTGGTGAGATGAGTATCTGAGGCAAAAAAGAACGCTCAGGACTCGAACTCATATCTGGAATTCTCCAATATGTTACGATATTTGTCGTTGTGGTATGAATCCTCTTTGCTGGACATGTATATATCAGATCGAGTCAGAGTGGGTCTGTACTAGAGAATTATTCATTCCTCTGTCCATATCTCAACTATGATCTCGTCTCTCCATCAGCGGAGAATGCCTGCAAAAATGTCAGCACCGTACAAAAAGAATACGTAGAACGACAAAATATCCTCCAAGATAATATCATCACAGGTCTCACGGAGTATATCCCTATCAAAGTATCAGCAAGTATCCTCGATGCTTCTCCGGAAAAAAAGTTTATCATCGATACCTATGATAACAAGCCTCGTGTCAATGAGGTACTCGAGGCATTTGGACGAGTCAAGACGAGTTCCCAGGCAGGTGGAGGCAATATCGAATGTAGTGGACTCACTGTGACAAACGGAAATAGTCTCTCAACCCAGTGTACCATCTATGGAGGAGGTATTGGCGACTCAGATACCAATGGTCAGATCGGATCAGCTCGGATCCAGGCACTTCGTTTTATAGAGAATATCGCCGATACCAGCAAGAGCTCGCTCATCCTCGAGAATCAGCCAACATCTCTCGGTATCGAGAAGCTCGGATCCAAAGATCCAACTCTCGTAAACTGATTCCAGACACGTACTACGATACCGATCCAGGTCAGATATATCCCTCTCATACAAAAAATCTAATCCACAAATATGTCAATCAAAAACCAACGTGAACAATTGATGCATGGCATCATCGGACAACTCGCTATCATCGCTATGATAGGGGTCATATCTTGGATCTATGTGATACCTGAGTATCAGGCATTCTCAGAATCAGTAGTTGCTACCAACAAGATCATCGAAAAATACAATAAAACTGCTAAGGATGGTATCGAATATACCGAACTCAGTAGTATACTCGGGCAGACCAAGGGTAAAGAGGAGCTCCTCACAATCATCCAATCAGCTCCCAAAGAAACTCAATCAGTCATCCAAAAAACTGGATCTGAGCCCTATATGAACTGGCTCGATACTGCTATCGGAGGGAGTATCACAGATAAAAAGAAACTCGCAGTAAAAAAAGCTCGTCTCAATAGCATACTCCCAACACTCAATCCTATCAGCAACAATATACTGGAGGAGACCGTAAGTATGAGAAAATATATTGCTTTCGTAGAAGAAAATATACTCAAACAGTTCGGTATTGAGTCAACTGCTGCCCTTGGAATACAAAATATCCGATACGGTAGAAAATGAACTGATATGCCGGAAGTACTTGGATCATTTGATACAGAGATATCATTCAAATCTACAAATGCCGGGATATCGAGTATGATCGAATATGTCAATCAGCTTGGTCACTATGAGGTACTCGTCGATACTGGATCTCTGACATCTACAGGAGGAGTTGCTATCATGAGCAATCCACTCGCTATGATCGACTCTCTATCACTCCAGACTACTCTCGACCCAAATCAACCCAATGAAGAAAACAACGGACGTATGGTAATCAGATTCTACATACGAGGATCATCAATTACAGATATTGCCTATCTCTCTGAGTCGATCCGAACTCGCAAAGAAACTCTCAAAAAAAGAATCGATGCTACCGTCACAAAATGTTCTGGAGAACTCACTTGTGGTGGTAAGAAAAATCTCGAAATCCTCGCCCGCAAGTATAGCGAATTTGCTCGAGCAACATCACAAAGTACACCAAGAGTAGGAACTGAGATGGTCTATATGCTCTCATCCCAACTTGACTCTATCATTGCACTTGAGCGAGAACTCGCTACAATAACCAAATAAATATGCCATCCACTGTTGATACTCTCAAAGAAGCCATCTATAAGGGCGAAAATATCGCCCAAATCTGTGATCTCATCATCATGGGAGCTGTGGAATCAGGAAGTTCAGATATCCATATCGAGCCTCTGACGAATATTGTCCGTCTCCGCTATCGTCTCGATGGTATGCTTGCTGAGATACTCGAGTATCAGACATTCTTGCATCCTCAGGTAATCGCCAGATTCAAGATCATGTCCAACCTCAAGATCGATGAGGCTCGTATCCCACAAGATGGACGTCTCTCGACCGTCATCGATAACAAGTCACTCGATCTGCGTGTCTCGACTCTCCCAACCGTCCACGGTGAGAAGATAGTGATGCGTATTGTCGATAAGAGTAAAAAAATCCCTGATATCGGTGGACTCGGTATAGAAGGACACAATAAAATGCTCCTCGAAAAAGCTATTGCCCTCCCAAATGGGATCATCCTCACATCAGGACCAACAGGTTCTGGTAAGTCGACTACTCTCTACTCCTGTCTCTCGAGACTCAACGCTCCAGATGTCAACATCATGACCCTCGAGGATCCAGTAGAAATGCAGATCGACGGACTCAATCAGTCTCAGGTCTTCCCAGATATCGGATATACATTTGCCTATGGACTGCGTACTGCCTTGCGTCAGGATCCTGATATCATCATGGTATGAGAAATCCGAGACCACGAAACAATTAATATTGCGATCGAAGCCGCCCTCACGGGTCACCTCGTAGTCTCTACGATCCATACCAACTCAGCAGCAGAGACGATCACTCGTATTCTCAATATGGGTATTCCCGCTTTTCTCCTCCCTGCGTCAGTCAATGCGATCATTGCTCAGCGACTCATCCGCCGTCTCTGTCCTCACTGCAAAAAGCCAGTACCCATGCAAAATCTCGAACCACGGATGAAAGCACATGTCGAAAAAGCAATCAAGCGTACTGCCAAAGAAGAACTCATCAGTCGTATCCCAACCAATATCCTCCAGGCTCCGACATTTTATGAACCAGTAGGCTGTCCCGAGTGCAAAAATATCGGCTACAAATGACGAGTTGGTATCTATGAGATCCTTGAGATTACCAACAATGTCAAAAAAATGATCATCGATGGTGCGAGTGCAACGATGATCAATGAGACAGCTATCGCAGATGGTATGATATCTCTCGAACAAGACGGCATCATCAAGGCACTCAATGGTACGACATCCCTCGCGGAGGTCTACGCAGCTGCCAAGGAAAATGCCTAAAAACAACTAATTCTCTCCCATGCCAACCAATCAAGCACAAGACATCGTCATCCTCGATATCGAAGACGGACAAAAAGAAATCGAAAAAGAATCCACCTGGAACTATATCAAAAATTTCCTCTTCAAACAAGGATCGATCACGCTCCGACAAAAGGTAGTATTTTTCCGTATTTTGGCGACGATGGTCAATGCAAGTCTCACAATCCTCAAGAGTCTATCGGCACTCAAGAAGCAAGAAAAAGATAAAAATATGATCAAATTCTATGATTTTATGATCAATCGTATCCAAAGTGGTACGACGATGCATGAGGCACTCGATGCGTATTATGGATGCTTCTCGAATGCTGAGGTCTCCATCATCGAGGCAGGTGAGAGAACTGGTAAGCTCAACTCTGCACTTCTCCAGATCGCAGAGCAAACAGAGAAGATCGACTCGATTACCCGCAAGATCAAGGGTGCGATGACCTATCCACTCATCATGGTGGTCGGTATGATCGGTTGTGTGGCGATACTCATGATCAAGGTTATCCCGACACTGACAGGATTTTTCTGAGATCCCAAAAATC
The DNA here is from genome assembly GCA_043720755.1 of Candidatus Altimarinota bacterium. Taxonomy (GTDB): domain Bacteria; phylum Patescibacteriota; class Gracilibacteria; order BD1-5; family UBA2023; genus JABFSX01. Next base: position 5,680 of record JAYSSB010000158.1, read on the forward strand.
TTCCCGATGCCACTCGGCTCATCATCCAAGTGAGTGACTTTTTTATTAGCTATTACTATATACTCATACTCATCGTCATCGCTGCAGTAGTGGGTATCAAAATATGGAAAAAGACCAAAACTGGTATGTACAAGTTCGACTGATTCATGCTGCGTATGCCGATCTATGGACCTCTCGTGAAGAAGGTTATCCTCTCTCGTTTTGCTCGAGTATTTTCGAATCTGTTGCAAAGTGGAGTAGCCGTCGTCGAGGCGATACGTATCGTCGCGAGTGCCGTCGGTAACGAGGTCTACCGTCAGCGACTCCTGCTCCTGAGACAAGATGTCAAAAACGGACAAAAAATCGCCGAATCTCTCGAAGACGATCCACTCTTTCCAGATCTCCTCATCTCGATGATCCGTGTGGGAGAAGAAACTGCTCAGATCGGTACAACCGTCATCAAGATCGCAGAGTTCTATGATGAAGAGGTAGATATCGCTATCGGTGGTATCCAGAAGCTGATCGAGCCAGTGATCCTCGTGATCATGGCGGTCGTGATCGGTTTCCTTGCGATCGGTATATTCCAGCCGATTATGAACCTCGCTGGTACGATGGGAGGATAGAGATGACTCTATTCTCAAAAATCCACTTCTCATAATGAAGTGGATTTTTTCTTGCTTTTTCGATTTTTTCCCCTATACTCCGGTCGAAATCTGAAAGTTCCAATAACTTTCTCCCTTTCATTTTTAGTTTTTATCTATCGTATTATGTTTTCTCTCGAAGCAAAGATCCGTACAGAAGTAGCTCGTGTGTCTCGCACTGAAAGTGTGATCCCCGCAGTCGTGTACGGCAAGGATACCCCTTCGACTATGTTGAGTGTGGGTGTGTCAGAATTTATCAAGGTCTACCGTGAATCAGGTAAGAACCATGTCATCACTCTCAGCATAGATAAGACCAAATACTCAGTACTCGTCGGAGAGGCTCAGCGTCATCCTGTGACTGGAGCGTTCCTCCATCTTGACTTCCTCGTTGTAGATATGAAGGCTGAGGTACATGTACAGATCGCCATCAAGCTCACTGGAACATCTCCAGCAGTTATGGAGGGGGGACAGATACATCAGTCACTCGATACACTCGATGTGAAGTGTCTCCCAGCAAATATCGTAGATGCATTCGAGCTCGATATCGCAGGTCTCACTATGGGCCACTCACTCCATGTCAGTGATATCCGAGTAGATACGAAGAAGTTCCATATACTCTCTCATGCTGAGGCATCTGTCGTATCGGCACATGCTCCAAAGAAGCAAAAAGATGAAGAAGAAATAGCCGCAGTATCAGTTGCAGATGTAGGAGTTGCTACGGCAAAGCCAGCCGCTGAATAATTGATATCTCAAAATCTCTCCTGAACTTCAGGAGAGATTTTTTCTTGCTTTTTGGATGTTTTTTGGTATTCTCTGCCTATCTCAATAATACACTCTCTATGATCATCAAACTCGTCGGCTCAGGAGCTGAACTCACGTCACTCACAGATCTCGTCAATCAAGCACTCGTAGAGCTTGCCCTTGATGATGCAGTCACGGTGTCTACGACCGATGATGCAGCGTACAAGCTCGAACTCGGTATTACCAAGAATCCTGCCCTTGCGATCGAGGAGGAATCGATCGACTTCCGTGATATGATATTTCAGGGTGAGGTACCAGCATATGATGAGATCAAGAGTATGTTCATCTCCATCCTCGGAGATGAGGAGGATCATGGATCAGGTGGTTCATGTGGGACTGGAGGATGCGGAACATGTGAGAGCGGTTGCAATGACTAGTTTGTTATATATCACATCGTTCGTATACTTGTTCAAGGCGAGATACTTGCAAGAAAATAAAACAAATGCTATCCTGAATGGGTAGTATTTTTTATCTATCGAAATATGGCTCTCGCAATTGCACCATCAGCAGTATCAGAAAATCAAGAAACTATCAAATTTTCAAAAGAAGCAGAATGAAGAGTAAATACAGTTGCGAAAAATGCAGTTGCAATACTGGAAAAAAATCCAGATGCACAATCAGCTGTCAGTCAACTTTTTTGAGAAATGGTATCAAAAAATCTCCGTGATCCTGAGGCAATCGGAAAAATCCAAGATTGACTCTATGAGGCTCGTGATGCTCATCTCGCTACAGCAAATCCAAGTGATCGACTTTCTATTCTTGAATGATTTTCTGTATTTATGGAGAGATTCACACAATGAATTGCTCAGATGAATAGAGATGTTGTACTCAGTAATGAAGCAAATACTCTAAAAGATGGATCGAGTAAAAAAATAGCCCAAGTACAATCAACATATGCTCAGATACTTGCTAACAATCATCCAACCCAAACCGCCTAAATGGCGGTTTTCTTTTTATGCGATCAGACTCTGAAAATCAACAAGAGACAATATCTGTACTCCGCACTCCTCTGCTTTTGATCTCTTAGATCCTGCATTATCTCCTGCGATCAGATAGTCGAGCTTGGCAGATACCGATGTCCGCACTTCCCCACCGTTTTGCTCTACCAACTCATATATCTGATCTCGAGAGAGCGTCTCGAACGATCCTGTCACACAGAACGACTTCCCCAAGAGCTCCTTTGCAAGGGAGCTATCATGAAGTGACTCCTGATTTTGCTCAGGCATCTCTATCTCCAATTCTTCATACAACCGCTCCACTACTTCCCTATTATCTTGCATATATTTGACAAAACTCCGAGCCGTCTCCGGACCAATATCCTTAACTTCGAGGAGATCTTCTTCTGTGATAGCAAATAAGATTTCAGGAAAAGAGATTACTTGTTTCATTGATAACTGATAGCTGATCTTTGATAACTGCTTCCCTGTTTTTTTCCCTACATTGGGTATCCCGAGTCCGACGAACATACGGTCAAGGGTAGTATTTCGGGACTTTTCTAGTGAGTCGATGAGATTCTGTACTGATTTGGATTTGTATCACTCGAGTGTCAGTATCTCAGTAGCGAATCTACCAAGTTGGAATACCGAGGCAAAA
>JAYSSB010000159.1:0-1034 GCA_043720755.1 Candidatus Altimarinota bacterium
TCTCACTGAGGAGCACTCTCCTGAGTGGATCTATGGATAATCGTGGAGTCGTATTACTCCCATCAGGATATCGTACGGACATAGTACCTGCGACTTCTACTCGTCCTATGCAGCTTCTCACGGTCGATGCTACAGGATCTATCTCTCATCGACATGAGATCAGACTTCCATCTGATACGAGATTCATCGATAGTAGCAAGATCCCGAACATCTCTACAGGAGTCATCCTCACGCCTATCTCTGGATTAACTCGTATAGTATGAGCGACCCAGGTAGATCCATCGATCCCAGGAGGACAGTATATCACAGATTTGAGCTATCGTCCACTCGCTGTCATCTGACGAGATGGCAACATCTATACTCTCGATCCGACTATCACTCTCAGATATCGTCCACAGGGCTGATACATGAGCATTGAGATGACTCGTTCGTGATCACTTCTCGCTACCATAGCATATCGCATAGATTTTTTCTATACGATGCGTTAGCGGTTTGATTTGCTTTTTTCAGGTTTTCCCTATACTGTGCACAAAATACCAAAAAAGAAAATATAATCTCATAACTCACAGATCCTATGCTCGCTCGTGTTACCATCATCGGTCGTCCCAATGTCGGGAAGTCATCTATATTTAACTCGCTCTCTGGGCATCGTATCGCGATCATCTCAGATATCGAGAACACGACTCGAGATATCATCGAATACCATATCGATGATCCAGAGAATGATATCTCATATATGATGGCGGATAGTGGAGGTATCGTGAGTGCCGATAACGAGACTCTCCTCTCAGATGTCCGAGGACGTGCCAATGATGCGATCGCCCAGTCTGATCTGATACTCTTTGTCGTCGAGTATGATCGTATGACGGAGTTCGATGAGTATATCGTCAAGTTACTTCGTAGATCCAAGAAAGCGGTACTCGTAGTCGCCAACAAGGCTGACAATCCGAAGCGAGCTCTCGAGGCGTATCAACACATGAGTCTCTGACTCGGAGATGTTGTTCCTGTGAGTGCGGTACAGACTCGAGGATTTG
>JAYSSB010000160.1:0-1033 GCA_043720755.1 Candidatus Altimarinota bacterium
GTCTTCTCGAAAGAGAATGAACCTTAAAAAAATCCTGGCTTCCCGATCATAGGAGTTCTCACTCAGAGAATCCTCCTGCATGCAAATCCAAAAATACAGTTTTCCAAAACTATACCAATACAAAAAGAACAAATAGTACCGGTATACATACAAAAACAAAAACACGGATGAGGACCAATACTATCTTCCTGAATCAGTTCAGTGAGAGAGTATTGGCCCTCTCCAAAAAAACAAGACTGGGCGTCTTGTCTAATCAAACCACCATAAGGGCAGCTAAGGTCAGATTCTCCGGAATCTGCGAGTGTGAGAACTCACCAACTACATGTATCATGTTGTTGCTCTCATATGAGTGTGCCCTAGCTGCCCTCGAGATGCCACATGGACATCCCAATCTTAGATCTCCGTTCTACCAAGAATCGGAGATTTTTTAATTGTGATGATATCCGCTTCATTTCATGATCTCATGGGCTCTATATACTTGCTCTATGAGTACGAGGAGGGCGAGTGAATGAGGCATGATGAGATCAGATATACGGAGCGTCTTGTGAGGTATCTGAGCAAATATCTCTAGATCGACCCCATAACTCCCCCCAATCACGAATATAGGGGGCTCTCACTGCATCTGAGAAGACTCTATGATATCTACGAGGCCATGCGTCGATATCGATGTGCCTCGCTCATCGAGGAGATAGATAGATCACTTCATTTTTGCGAGTGTATCAATAATAGTGAGGGTCTCTTTGACTCGTATATATTCAGGATTTGTATGGGCAATTGGCTTGAGTCGCTTGATCGTGATATATTTTTGTGTTCTCTTCACGTATTCGTCTACCGCAATCGAGAAGTGTTTGTAGCCATCAGTGACAGCAAGTAGAGTAATCATAGAGAGATTGTACGAAAAAATTTTGACAAGACAACCATTTTTTATACAATATCGCACACGCCACCTTAGCTCAGTTGGTAGAGCATCGGTTTTGTAAACCGGCGGTCATCAGTTCAAGTCTGATAGGTGGCTCCATTCTTCATCAAAATT
>JAYSSB010000161.1:0-8529 GCA_043720755.1 Candidatus Altimarinota bacterium
CTATTCATTGATTCATAATACCATATAGAGACTATTTCACAAAATAAAACCGAACTTTTTGCTTTACAACAGAGCAATATCGTGCAAAAAAAGATGATACGAAAATACATCAAACAAAAAAGTCTATTTTTTCACATATTCTTTGCTTGCATTTAGACTTTGTATATCTACAATACTCAGAAAAATAATCATACTTTCTATGCAAAAACTCTTCTCCTCATCCATCTACGGTATATCGGGTCATCTCGTAGAGGTCGAGGTAGATGTCATCACAGGTATGGGACAGTTCACGGTCGTCGGACTCGGAGATGCGGCGATACAGGAGTCACGAGAGCGGGTACGCAGTGCCGTAAAGAACTCTGGATATGCATTCCCAGCTGGTGCTCGTATCACAGTCAATCTCGCACCCGCTGACCTGAGGAAAAAGTGACCCGTCTATGATCTCCCCATCGCACTATGAATACTTGGCAAGGATATAAATTTTCGGACAGATATAGTTTGAGAATCGCTCTTTCTCTGAGAGCTGGCACTCGATGGACTCGTCAGACCGATCCAGTGAGCCCTCCCTGCGACCATACTCGCGAGAGAGCTCGGGATGAAGCGGATATTCGTACCGCTAGACAATGCCCTTGAGGCGAGTGTCATCCCAGATATCGATGTGATCGGGATAGCCAGTCTGTCTGATATGGTAGATATACTCACAGGCGATATGCCTCTCCCAGATGGGACTATCCGACCAGAGCCGATTGCAGATGAGATACGAGTATACTCTCCTGACTTCTCTGATATCATCGGTCAGGAGCATGCGAAGCGGGCTCTCCTCATCGCTGCGGCATGAGGACATAACATCCTGATGCAGTGACCTCCAGGAAGTGGCAAAACCATGCTCGCCAAGGCAATGGCAGGTATACTCCCAGATATGCAAATCGAGGAGCAGATAGAACTGTCGAAGATCTACTCCGTAGCTGGACTCCTCACACGAGATCTCCCACTCATCGTGGATCGACCGTTCCGAGTGATCCATCATACAGCGAGTGAGGCATCGATCATCGGAGGTGGACGAGATGCGAGACCAGGCGAGATATCGCTCGCCCACAAGGGAGTACTATTTCTCGATGAGTTCCTCGAGTTCTCGAAATCGATACTTGAGACTCTTCGTCAACCCCTCGAAGATGGGGAGATCACGATCAACCGAGTCAACCAGTCTTGCAGATATCCAGCTCGTTTTGCTCTTGTAGGTGCGATGAATCCATGTCCCTGTGGCTATATGGGCGATACTGAGAAGCCGTGTATTTGCTCGCCAATGGCGATCGACAAATACCGATCTCGACTCTCAGGTCCGATCCTCGACCGTGTCGATATATTCATCCAGGTGCCGAGAGTCAAGACAGGCGAGCTCGGAGAAAAACGATCTGGTCAGACCAGTCAAGAGCTCAAGGATACGGTCATGCGAGCTCGAGAGATGCAATATATCCGGTTCGCTGGTAAGCGACTCCACTCCAATGCTGAGATGAGCAATGTCGAGATCGAATCACTGGCAAATATCAGCGAAGATGGTATCAAGATCGCCATATCATCGACAGAGAAGCTCAAGCTATCAACTCGAGTATATTACCGTATACTCCGTGTCGGTCGTACTATCGCAGATATCGATGGATCGCCATCTGTCGAAGTTCGCCATATCCTCGAGGCACTCTCTTATCGTGGTAGCTAAACTATGAATACTACTCTCTACATCAATCCTCTCACTCCAGAAATTAACTTCCTGATTTTTGACGGAGAAGAGACGAGGGTGGCAACTCTCGAGAAAAATCTCGACACCGCATCAATATTCCCGAAGATGATTGTCGATATAGTCGATCAATATACTATCACAGATATCTGGTGTATTGCTGGGCCTGGACCATTCACACTGATGCGAGTTATCACATTGGCGATCAATGCTATATCCTACACTCGAGCTATATCCGTGAGATCGTGTCACTTTTTTGATCTCATATCAGAGGATCATCAGCCGATCATCGAAGCCAATCTACGAGAATATCTCATCAGAGAAGGGAGGGAGATAATCAGTATAGCAAAGTGAGATCTCCCAGAGTGAATCTATGAGGGTATATTCGCAGATATCGACTCGACAGTCAAGGATAAATCAATACAATATAAAGAAGACAGGTCAAATATAATCCGAGTCTTCTCGATGAGAGAAAAAGAGTCTCGTATCTCGCCAATATACTTCAAACCACCTCACATCACATGACCAAAACAATAGATATCAAATCCCAGATCCGACCCTGAGAGCATGTGATCATGATGCTCCATAGGCATTGGATTGTATTTGTATTCAAGATTGGATATATCCTCGCACTGATCATCACGACTATGATCATCCTCGCACTACAGTCTCAGATCGTCACTCTGTTTTGAAGTGCTCTATTTTGGGGGGGATTGAGCCTCTATTGGATATTTTTTCTGACGTTCATACTCCTCTCATGGATCAATGATGAACTCGACCTATTCATCATCACAGATCAGCGGATCATCGGGATCGAACAGATATCATCACTCTCTCGTCGTGTCACAGAGTGTGGACTAGATCGAGTACAGGAGGTCAACGCCGAAGTCACAGGAGTCCTCCAGACAGTTCTCAGATATGGTCATGTTCATATCCATACGGCAAGTGAACACTCTGATATGATCGTGAACTATGCACCCCATCCAGTAGAAAACGGGAACAAAATCAACTCCATCATCAGTGAGTATAGGGCACATCATCCAGCAAGCAGAGTACCAGTAATATAAAAACTTGTATTTTTACATCTTTTCATATAATGAGATCTATTCTCATTATTTTTAATTTTATTCTCTTATGTCCCAAATATTCGATACGATCATCATCGGTGCAGGGTCTGCATGACTCCCCGCTGGCATGTATGCAAGCCGATACAAGCTCTCCAATATCATCATCGGTGAACTCCCGGGTGGAGCTCTCGCTACCAGTCACTGTGTCGAGAACTGGCCAGGAGTACTATCCGAGACTGGCAAAACCATCATGGATGCATTCGCTGAACACGCTATAGTAGCAGGATCAACCATACTCCAAGAGCGTATCGAAACCGTGGCGAAGGATGGCGAATATGCATATACAGTGACAACCAGTTCAGGAAAGGTATACCAGTCTCGGACTGTGATACTTGCAACAGGGAACAAGTACAAAAAACTCGGAGTACCTGGCGAAATAGAACTCATCGGACAAGGAGTCTCATACTGTGCAACCTGTGATGGCAACTTTTTCTGAGGACTCAAGGTGGCAGTCGTCGGTGGAGGGAACACGGCAATCACGGAGGCACTCTATCTCGCTGAGATCTGTAGTGAGGTACATATACTGATACGAACAGATCGGATCAGAGCTGAGGACATCTGGGTAGAAAAGGCGAAAAAACACTCGAATATCATATTCCACTACTTCACCGAAGTCGCTGAGATCCAATGAGGGATGATGGGAATGACCGGGATACTCTGCAAGGATGGATCGACTCTCGCACTGGATGGGATATTCATCGCCGTCGGTAATGAGCCATATACTGGACTCGTGGATCATCTCTCTCCTGAGAAGGACGCAGAGTGATGTCTCGTCGTCGACAAGCGTCAAGAGACAACCGTGAAGGGGCTCTATGCAGCAGGAGATGTGACGACGAATAGTAACAAGTTCCGACAGACAATCATGTCCGCCGCAGAGGGATGCCTTGCTGCGAATAGCGTGCATGAGGATATATTGAGGATAGGGGAGTAATTTACTATAAAATATGACAACTACTGAAATAGGTATTGATACCGAGCCAGAAAATACATGAATAAGCTCAAATGAAAGCATAAAACACTGAGCTTTTAAGGATTTAAAGAGAAATTTATCTGAAGATGAATTAGGCTCTTCTTGAGTTCAAAAAATTTTATTAGATAAAATTGATAAATTGGAGTTTCAAGTATCAAGCCTGGAGTTTTTCAAAGAACAGTATCATATAAAAGATAAAGAATGTGATGTTTTTAAGGAGAAGATGAAAGTATCAAATGCGTTTGAAACACTTTATGGTTTTTGTTTAGCTGGTTGAGCATTAATTATATGATTAGTTCCATCATTTTGGGATCCTAGTAAATTATATAGCTGGATTAGTGTTTTAATATGATTTCTTTTATTTATTTGATGACTACTTATAAAACTTTCAAAAAAATGAGCATAACTATTAAATACATAAAAAATAATGGTCTTGAAAAAGATGAAAGAATTATCTTTGAAGTGACTGAAAAATGTAATATATGAGATTATTTAGTTTTTGATACAACTTATGCTGCAAATGGAGTATCAAATAAACTAAGGCATACCTATTGGTTTCCTGATAGAGAAGTAGAAGAATGAGATCTTATAGTCTTATATACAAAAAAAGGTAAGGACACATTTAAAAATAATATTAGCTGAAATAAAACATGGTTTTATTATTGGTGATTAGAAAAACCTATTCTGAATGACTTAAAGGATTGTATTCTTTTATTAAAAGCTGCGAGTTGGAGCGTAAAATGAACACCTATATTACCTAAAAAATTCTAGGGTATAATTTCTCTCCTACTTCTCTCCTGCCAATTTCTTCGCATCCGCCTCTTGTTGTCTCTTGAGTTTGGCGATATCTGTCGATGGTGGCAGATTCTCTGGAGTGATACCACTCTTGACGAGGAACTCTCGGACTCATTGATTACTTTTGGTATGTTCTTCTGTGATCTTCCCTTCTCATTGGAGAGATTTTTTCTCTCGGATATTGTGATTGGTGACCTCTGCAGCGAGGTCTTTGGCCTTCAGGAGGATCGTCGGGAGGAAATCTGCAAGAGATCTATCTTCGCTCACACCGAGTTTTTGCTTCATCGACTTGGTACTATTGCCACCGAAGAGTACAGCATCACCCTTGCTACGGATACGGGCGATCCCCATACCATCGACGCCCCGCTCGAACGCGAGTCCAGTGAGTTGTTTTTCGGTCTGTGTGAGCTTCTCTCGGACTTGGATCCGCTCATGATCGAGGAGCTTTTGCTCGATGAGCTCTTGCTTGCGAGTCTGCACCGCGAAATACGCCTGAGCAAAGGCGATCTCCTGCTTGCGTGGATCACCATTTTGTGCAATGAGATATGCCGCATAGCGTGTGAGATGGATGTCAAATATCTCTCTTTCCGCATCAGAACCGAGAGAAACCATTTTGTTGACGCCAACGAAATGGTCGAATTTGCTATTGCCTGCTTTTTTACATGCCTCCATCGCTTTCTCTATGACTATTTCAAAATTCCTCCAGTCTTTGTAGGAAAGCAGTCATTGTAGATCACGAGCACTCCAGTACTCAGGTCTATCTGGCGATATATGTTTGATCTCTTCAAATGAAGTGAAGAGTTGTGAGATGAGAGTAGTTTCCATAGAGAAGATTTATGTTTCCTTAGTATAGGAGATAGGTGAAAATACTCAATAAAAATCCCTTGCAAATTACATTGGATATATGTATGTATACTTTGTATATTACTTCTTCCCTCTCTTTTCCATATATTTCTTGAGTGCCTTCGCTGTATAGCTATGTTCAACGGTAAGGATCTTGTCACGAGGACCTGCGAATACCAGATTCCCTCACTTGTCCCCACCCTCTGGCCCGATGTCGATGATGGCGTCAGCATTGGCGATGATGTCGAGATTGTGCTCGATGACGAGTACCGAGTTCCCTTTCTCGACTAGTCTATCGAGGATATCGAGCAGCTTCTGCACATCAGAGAAGTGGAGACCAGTTGTCGGCTCATCGAGGATATAGAGTGTCTGACCTGTCGATCTCTTGGCAAGGTCGAATGCGAGTTTGATACGCTGGGACTCTCCACCCGAGAGTGTCGGTGCCGATTGTCCGAGGGTGATATAGCCGAGACCGACATCGATGAGGACATCGAGCACCCGCTTGATCCGAGGGAAGCTGACAAAGAACACACTTGCATCTTCGATCGTCATACCCAGTACTTCTGAGATATTTTTTCCCTTGAATAGTACCTGCAGAGTCTCGCTATTGTAGCGACTGCCTGTACAGGACTCACACTCGACATAGACATCAGGGAGGAAGTGCATCTCTATCTTCTTCGTACCACTCCCCTCACAGATCTCACAGCGACCTCACTTGGTATTGAAGCTAAATCGTCCTGGACCAAATCCTCGCTTCTGGGCGTCGAGCGATGCAGCGAATACCTCACGGACATGTGTGAAGAGTCCCGTATAAGTGGCGATATTGGAGTGTGGAGTTTTACCAATAGGAGACTGATCGATGATGATCGTCTTGTCGATATGACCCACTCACTCGATGCGGTCATGGCGACCGATCTGGCGAGCACTCGGATAGAAGTGGTTCATGAGATAGTTCGACAGGATGTCGATGATGAGTGATGACTTCCCTGATCCGGATACTCCCGTGACGACAGTCATACACTCGAGTGGCACTCGGACATTGATATTTTTGAGATTGTTCTCGACAGCCCCGTATATTTCTATGAATTTTTTTGGCGATTTTGTCACTGGATTGCGTCTAATGACATTTTTGCGGAGCGAGAGATAGTCGGCCGTCTGTGTATCTGACTTGAGTAGGTCATCATATTTCCCAGAGAAGAGTACTTCGCCACCATGGACACCCGCACCTGGCCCGATGTCGATGATATAGTCGCTCTCTCGCATGATATCCTCATCATGTTCGACGACGACGACCGTGTTACCGATGTTCGCCAAGCGTTTGAGATTGGCGATCAACATATCGTTATCGCGAGGATGGAGTCCGATCGATGGCTCATCGAGGACATAGATGATCCCCTCGAGTCGTGTCCCGATCTGTGTAGCAAGCCTGATACGCTGGGACTCTCCACCCGAGAGTGTACCAGCCCTGCGAGCGAGAGTCATATACTCGAGACCGACACCCGAGAGGAACTCAAGTCGTTCGACGATATTCTTGAGTATTGGTTTAGAAATATGTTCCTCTGACTTGGTCAATGAGAGTGATGAGAAAAATACGAGCGAATCCTCGACACTCTTCATTGATAGTTCGCCAATATTTTTGTCCGAGATTCTGATATTGAGATAAGGCCGCTGGAGTCTATATCCCTCACAAGTTCGACAAATCTGCTCAGTGGCGAAGTTGGCAATCCGCTTGAAGTACGCATCATGAGAACTATCTGCCTCACTATGTCGACGCTCGAGATTGGGGATGAGTCACTCATATCTAGACTTATGTGACTTGCCATCATGATATTTGGTGAGATAGTCGAGCTCAAAAGATCCTGATACACCATAGAGGATTTTTTGGCGATCTTTGGGCTTCATGAGTGACCATGAGGTATTCATCGGGATATCTTCTTTGGTACAAACAGCCTGGAGGAGGAGAGTATAGAACGGGTGTTCTTGCCACGGTAATAGAGCTCACTCTGCGATCGTGAGTTCACTTTTGACGATATCCGCCTCGAGAAATGTCGTCGACGATCCGAGTCCATGACAACTCGTGCAAGCACCACGATGCGAATTGAACGAAAAATTGGAAATAGACAATTCATCAAGGCGATAGTCACATATGGGACAATTCGCATGGAGTGAGAAGTGATGATAACCTCATCCATAGGAGAGAGATACTCGTCCTCCTCACTTCTCCAGAGCAATACGGAGGGAGTCGACGAGTCGAGTATCGAAGTTGTCATCCATCTTGCGGATGAGTCGATCGACTACGATATACACTACATCCTCTGGCTCTAGAGATATATCTATAGGGTCTGCAACTGAGTAGGTCGTCTCCCCGATCTGGAATCTGACAAATCCTCTATCCGTGACTTGTTTCGCCAGTTGTTCGCCAGTCATATTCTCTTGATCGAGATCGACACGCATCAAGATATGGAATCTCTCTCCTTCGCCAAGTTTTGATACATGATCGACAATATGTTTGAGGCTGTCTTTTTTGAGTGGGATGTCTCCGTGATTGATACAGTACGGTGTCCCGATACTGGTGTAGAGTAGACGATAAAAATCATATATCTCTGTGATCGTACCAACCGTCGATCGTGGATTGTTGGACACCGTCTTCTGATGGATGGCGATCGTAGGGGAGAGTCCTCGGATCTCACGTACATGAGTCGCCTCAGAGATATCCGAGATGATCGTACGGGCATAGGTCGAGAGTGACTCCAGATATCGGCGTTGCCCCTCCGCATAGAGCGTATCGAATGCGAGAGAGGATTTCCCAGAACCCGATACACCAGTGATGACGGTGAGAGTATTTTTGGGAATAGATACGGAGATATTTTTGAGATTGTGGGTCTCGGCTCCGATGATCTCGATATTTTCTGACATGGGAATATGGGGTAAGGATGCAATCCTTCTATTGTAACCAAGAGCTCAAATAAAGCAAAGAAATGATAAAAAATTTTGACTTTACTCTCTCTCTCTAGATACTATCCATAGCACTTCTCAGAAATTTTTCAGAGTGAGTCGGGAGT
>JAYSSB010000162.1:0-2973 GCA_043720755.1 Candidatus Altimarinota bacterium
TTCCGATTTACCCAGGCAGGATCTGAGATCTCAGCTCTCCTCGGTCGTATCCCATCAGCGGTAGGATATCAGCCAACTCTCGCAACAGATATGGGAATACTTCAGGAACGTATTGCAAGTACCAAGAATGGATCGATCACTTCTGTTCAGGCAGTATATGTACCAGCGGATGATCTCACAGATCCTGCTCCAGCCAATACATTTGCCCATCTTGACTCGACAGTCGTACTCAACCGATCGATTGCCGAACTCGGGATATATCCAGCCGTAGATCCTCTTGACTCTACCTCTACAGTACTCAGTCCAGGTATCGTCGGAGAAGAACACTACACAGTTGCTCGTGAGTGTCAGAAGATCCTCCAGAGATACAAGGAGCTCCAAGATATCATAGCGATCCTCGGTATGGATGAGCTCTCTGCAGATGACAAACTCGCAGTATCGAGAGCTCGAAAGATTCAAAGATTCTTCTCTCAACCATTCTTTGTTGCTGAACAGTTTACAGGTACTCCGGGAGTCTATGCCAAGCGTGATGATACGGTTCGAGGATTCAAGATGATTATCGCCGGAGATGTAGATCATATCGGAGAGAGATACTTCATGTACAAGGGATCTATCGATGAGGTGATCGCCGCTCATGCAACAGAGACTGCAGCAAAATAAATCAGAATAAATCAAAATAACTAAAAAGTCTACGAGGCTACGCCTCTTAGTTATGTATTCCGCTCAGAAATCGGGAGCAAGCTCTCATTTCCTTACCTTATTTGAACTATGAATCTCATCATCACTTCTGCATCTGGTAATATCCTCTCAGCTGATAAGTTCGCCACTATCACTCTCATGACTGAGGATGGAGAGATCACGATCCTCCCAGCTCATGAGCCACTCCTCTCGGCGATACGTCCTGGAGTACTCTCTGTCTCATATTTTATCTGAGGCAAGATACATGAGGCTACCTACGTCACTGGAGGTGGAGTGCTCAATATCTCTCCAGAGGCATGTACGATCCTCGTAGATGTCGTCGTCGCCGATGATGCACTCACAGATATCGAGTATATCGAAAATCAGAAAAAAGAAGCAGAGTCTATGATGGCGAGCTATCGAGCCGAACATGGTGCAGCGATCGATCCCAAAAAACTCATCGAACTCGAATACGAGCTCCTCAGGTATACGGCAATGCATCATCTCGGGAAAAAAATGCAAGAAAACACAGGAGCCAGAAGATAGAATCTACGATCCTCACAAAAGTGAGGATTTTTCTTGGATTTTGCCTATATATCACTACAATAACACTCTATGATCTATATCCTCGGTGGAGCATATGACCCACCACATGCTGGACACTCGGCGATTGTCAGGTCTATCCTACATCACAAAAACCCCGACAAAATCATCATCATCCCATCAGGTAAGCGTGATGATAAGAGTTATACCGTGAGTGATGAGCATCGACTGGCAATGCTCGATATTTTTATATGAGAGATAGCTGATCCTCGTGTGATCGTCGATGACTATTTCCTGAAAAGCTGGAACTGAGAGATGATCACACGTGATGTCGATCTCTATGCTCGCTCTCAGTATGGCGATGAGATCTGTCATATATTCGGGACGGATACGATAGAGTCGATGCCTGATTGGGATAGTGAGCAGTATGCCGCCAAAATCATACAGAAACTATTCATACCGAGAAAATGATTCAATGAAAATCCAGATATGGTACAAGTAGAGAGGTATGAGTTATTTCTGGAGGGTAATATCCCAGATATCTCATCTACTGAAATCCGTCGTATCATCCCAGAGTACGCCACTATCCATGCGAGATTCGAAGAAAATCCCAAATTCATAATCCCTGGACTCTCAGGAAAAATATCGAAATACATCCTCGAAAATAAAATTTATCTCATCAAACCCGCAAAAAAACCAAAGATCCTCGTCCATGTCTGTTGTGGTCCTGATGTGACTATGCCTATTATCCAGCTCCGAGATGACTATGATATCATCTGCTTCTGGTACGACCCGAACATACAACCCAAATCAGAGTACGACAAACGATATGAGGTATTCGTCCGGATATGTGAGATCGAGAATATTCCCTATATCAAGTGAGCATATGATGTGGGCAATTTTTTCACTCGGATACGCTGAGTCGAGCATACACCAGAGAGATGAGAAAAGTGTACCTACTGCTATGATATGCGTATGATGGTATCTGCTAAACTCGCCCATAGGCTCAAGATCCCACTCTATACTTCATCACTCAATACTAGTCCCAAAAAAGATCTCGAAAAACTCTTCAAAATGGGGCATACATATGCAAAAAAGTATGGAGTTGAGTTCCTCGATATCCCATTTCGCAAGCATGGATGATTCGAGAAGTCGGTCGAGTATACTAAGGAGTATGATATCTATCGTCAGAACTACTGTGGATGTATCTACTCGATCCGAGAGTGATGAGATAGTGAGATGAAGCGGAGAATAGTAGGATAATTCAATATGAGATTTTGTCTCATTTTCTTTTGCTTTTTTATCAAAAAATCCTAAAATCTCTCAATATTAACCAATATCTCCTATGACTGATCACTTCCAAAAATCTCTCGAACTCCACAAAAAATACGAGTGAAAACTCCGTATGGAAGCAATAGTACATATCGAGTCTCGTGATGATCTCTCATGGGCGTATTCTCCAGGAGTTGCAGAACCCTGTAGGGAAATAGCAGCAGATCCTGCCAAGATGTATGACTACACGCTCAAGTCTCGTACCGTAGCCGTGATCTCTGATGGATCTGCGATACTCGGTATCGGCAATCTCGGACATAGAGCCTCTATGCCAGTGATGGAAGGAAAGTGTGTATTGTTCAAAGAATTTGCCTGAGTCGATGCATTCCCGATCATCATCGGAACGCAAGATGTTGAGGAGTTCATCCAGACAGTCAAAAATATTGCTGATGGATTCGGTGGCATCAATCTCGAAGATAT
>JAYSSB010000163.1:0-2969 GCA_043720755.1 Candidatus Altimarinota bacterium
GTGTCGTATTGTAGATTCCATACTTCAGTGCATCATAGTATCTACTCTTATCTTCTCTAAACTGGAATATCTGAGAACTCTCTCACTTGCGAGCGGTAGATGTGAGAGTCATCATCGGGAGAGCAAAAGGAGTCGAACTCGAGAGAGTGATATCTACTACTCAAGATGATCAATTGTAGATCATCAGATATGGATCAGTGATCTGCATCTGGAGCGGAGTTGCAGGCGGTCAGAATACACGAGTTCCATCACTCGAGACAAACCGAGCAATCGTATCTGACACATCATAGCTATACTGGAGCTCTTCTCCTGTGGCTGTATAGGATCCATCGAGCGGATTGTAGTCACGATGTATCTGTGCTGGATCACACATATCTGATATAGGGACAATATCTACTCCATCATATCGATAGCACTTGATAGCTCGGATACGTACCTTACCGATAGTATCAGGATAGATATCTCACATTCCCGTGATCGCTACACTCTGAGATCCACTCATAGCCACTATCGTCCATGAGAGTCATGAGAGTCATGTGACACCGAGTCATAGAGTTTTGCGGATATCGGATAAGCTCGGATCTCGTGATACGACAGATCTATCGAGGAGTGATCCACTATCTACAAAAAGTGGTATAATCAGATGTTGCCCACCAGAAAGTGTAAAGATAGTACCAGTACTCGACGCTACGATACTATACTCTGCTCTGAGCCCCTGAGATCTCGATGTCGTGAGATCGAGGAGATTGCCATCGAGCTCTCAGGAGAATGTTGCATCTTGAAATCCATCTCTATGGTTTCGAGTTTTGAGCATCGCATACTCGAACTGTCCCTCTGCAGCGACTGATGCGATCACATCATCATAGGCAAATCGAGCAAGTCTCGACTCACGGATATAGGTAGCCGCTAGGCTCGTGATGAGGATGAGGAGGACTCCAATAGTCCCGATCGCCATAAGAATGGAGAATCCAGATTTCGAGTGCTGAAATGTGAGATAATTTGATTGCATAGTTTTTATTGTTTCCATCATCTCTCTGAGAGAGTCGTCTGGATATGGAGTGTTGTAGTCGATGCGAGAGTAGCTGAGATACCACTACGAGGTATGAGTATCAGATTCATCGATATCATAACCTTGCGACTCGTCGTCACGCCATCACCTGATACATAGAACTTGAGATCTCGGATCTTGACTCGTTTGCGATCTTCAGTCGGATTGGAGCTATCTACGAGATTGTAGCCATCAGTTCCGTTGTCGCTATAGTTGATATAGTAGAGTCCACAGTGGATACGAGGATCGAGTTTTTTGGCTCAGATACAGGGATCGATACCTCATGATCTCTTGATCCCATAGACGTATCGTCCGTTTTCCAGATTGAGATACTCACTCCCAGATCCGCTATAGTCATATGTCTTCCATGGGTCATAGTTAGTATCGAATGCGACCTCTCCACTGAACCCGTATGTCCCTATATCATAGGAGAGTCGATCGATGATAGAACGAGCTGACTCTGTGAGTTGTCTCTGAGCATTGAGCTGGCGAGTACGCTCTGTAGTCGAGAAATATATAGTCATCGCCATCACACTCATCATACCAAAAATAGTCATAGCAATCATCATCTCGACGAGGGTAAATCAGGATTTGGAATATTTGGGAAACATAGAGTATATGATACGAGTTATGACAATTGGGAATGAGTCTCTATCTCTGCCAATCAGTGATCATCGTCTTGGCATCATACTCTCGATATGATCAGTTGGACGCCACGAGGACACGAGCATCGATGATCCATCATTGGTTTTTTCAGTCTTTCGATACCTCAGTGAACCCAGTAGATCCACTATACCCGAGAGGAGATACGATGATATAGGATGCATATTGTGTGCCAGTTCCGACAGTTGATCCTGTATGTACATATCGTCACTTATCATTAGAGATGAGCTGTGTTTTTTGCCATTTTTCACTGTCAGTTGAAAATCCAGATACTATATCGATTTTTGTGAGTCTGATCGGACTCTGCGAAATAGTCCCATCATTGGATGGAGTAAAGATGATACCCGTAGCTGTGAGGCTATTCTCGATCGTATAGACGCCTTGTGTCAGTATCTTGTCTGATGATCCATCGATAGAGACACTATCGAATGGGATATAGTTACGCAGATTGGACTCTCGCATATTGATGACGAGATCGATCTGTTCTCTGAGGAGTCCAGATACCACCGTCTCATCACGAGAATATCGTACAGTCGACATCGTCGTCTGGAGGAGTGCATATATACTCGCGAGCCCAATCGAGAATATCGTCATCCCGATGATGAGTTCGATGAGTGTGAATCAGGATTTGGACTTTTGGAGATACATAGGGAGAGTATACTAGAAAATAATAGAAATCCAAACACTTTTTGGATCGCATATTTTGGATTTTGGATTATTTGAGATATGTCCTGAGGAGTATCTCTCTCGATCTCCCTACACCATCTGATCCTGGATATCCGACGATGATACGAGCATCCGTCATAGATCCAGAGGAGAGAGTGCCTGTGAAAAATACTCCATCTCCATAGGGAGGAGATATCATATATCATACCCTGTCTCAGATACCGTAGAGTGATCCAGTAAAATCGAGTACCTTAACACCATCATCGAGAGTATAGCTCTTGTACTTGCGGATATCAGAGCTGCTAGTCCCGAGAGTAGCGAGATCAGGAATAGTAGACCCAGATTGGAGATAAGCATCTATAATAGATGACTCCTTATTGATAACCCAAAATAATCGAGCATGTTTGCCAATATCAAACTCTAGACCTGATCTGATCGCCTGATGAGCAAGGATCCACTCCTGAGATATATGATCAGCAGCTCGCTCTGTATATCATCGCTGCATATAGTAGCGATAGGGGAATAGTGCGAGACCGAGGAGCATCATGATGATACATATGACGATCATCATCTCGACAAGAGTGAAGCCTGA
>JAYSSB010000164.1:0-2965 GCA_043720755.1 Candidatus Altimarinota bacterium
CGAAGAGATCGCCTATCGTATGGGCTGGATCGATGTTTCACAACTCAGAGAACTCGCTCATCCAATGCTCAAAAATGAATACGGACAATATCTGATGAATCTCATACAATAAAATTATGTCATTTCAAAAAATAGAAACTACACTTTCAGACTGTTACATTATCGAATCTCAAGTATTTTGAGATGATCGAGGATTTTTTATGGAGACGTATTCAGCAGTCGAATTTGCAAAAATCTGAATTATCTCGAATTTCATTCAAGATAATCACTCAAAGAGTAAAAAATGAGTACTGCGATGACTTCATTGTCAGTCTCGAAAGCCTCAGGCAAAACTCGTACGAGTAACTGCATGATCTGTCTATGATGTCGTAGTCGATCTGCGTGTAGGTTCTCCGACATTCGGTAGATGGGAGGGATTTGTTCTCTCAGCCGAGAACAAAAAAATGCTCTATATCCCACGAGGGTTTGCTCATGGATTTCTCACACTCGAGGATGATACAGAGTTTCTCTACAAGTGTGATGATGTGTATGATCCAGGATATGAGTGAGGAATTATTTGGGATGATGAGACTCTGAAAATTGATTGGCAGATATATATCGATGAATATGGACTATGAGAGCTCGAGATCTCTCCAAAAGATCAAAAAAATAATACCTTTCTCGACTATAGAAATAATCCAATATTTTAGATGAAAGTAAATAAAAAAATCCTCATCACCGGTGGAAAAGGGATGCTCGCATACGACTTCGTCCGCACTCAGAGAGAGAAATACGATATTATTGCAGTCGATAGAGAGGAGTGTGATATCACTTCTTTTGAGTCGGTGATGCAGTGTATCGCTCTCCACTCTCCAGATATCCTCTTGAACTGTGCAGCCTATACGGCAGTCGATGATGCCGAGGACATCGGTATGAAGACTTGTTTCGATGTAAATACTCTTGGTGTTCTGCATCTCGCCAAAGCGACCTCAGTGTTTGGCATAGAGTTTATCACGATTTCGACGGATTATGTGTTCAACTGACTCAAGGAAACTGGATATCTACCAGCAGATGAGTGCAATCCTATCGGAGTGTATGGTATGAGCAAGTATCTCGGAGAAAAACTTGCTATAGATGAGAATCCACGGACGATGATCGTGAGAACGAGTTGGCTCTATGGCGGAGAAATCTGAATGTTTCAAAATTTTGTCAATACGATGCTCCGACTCTCAGAGACTCGCAGTGAACTCAAAGTCGTGAATGATCAGCATGGTATTCCGACATCGTGTGTAGATCTCTCATTTGCGATTGCTGAACTTATCGAAAGGACCTTTGATCAAGATGAGATAGGTGGGATTTTTCATCTCTCAAATACCTGTGAACAAGGTAATATCACTTGGGCTGACTTCGCTCGTTCTATCTTCCAGATTTCAGACCGAGAAACTCGAGTGATAGATTGCACTTCTTCACAGTATCCGACCAAGGCAAAGCGACCACAGTGGAGTATTCTCTTGAACGATTCGGATATACTACTTCCTGATTGGAAAATTGGACTTAAGTGATATTTTGGGAAATAGATTTGGGAAATAAGATGATTTTTGTATACTTTTGGACATATATTATTTTTTGATTATTCATTTTATGAAAAAAGCACTTATCACAGGTATCACAGGACAAGATGGAGCGTACCTCGCAGAGCTTCTCCTCTCCAAGTGATATGAGGTTCACGGGATCAAGCGTCGAGCTTCATCGTTCAATACTTCACGCATCGACCATCTTTTTCAGGATTTTCATCAAGAAGGAGCAAGATTATTTCTCCACTATGGAGATATGACGGATAGTGCCAACCTGATCAAGCTCGTCGCAGATATAGAGCCTGATGAGATCTACAATCTCGCAGCTCAGTCTCATGTGAAGGTCAGTTTCGATATGCCAGAGTATACTGCCAATACTGATGGTATTGGGACACTTCGTCTCCTTGAGGCTATTCGTATTAACTGACTCGAACAGAAAACTCGATTTTATCAAGCATCAACATCCGAGATGTTTGGCGGAGTAGGATTCAATATGCCTGAGACGGGATATGTAGAGGAGTCTCCATTTTATCCTCGTAGTCCATATGGAGTCGCAAAGATGTACGCCTATTGGATCACGATCAACTATCGGGAGAGCTATGGGATGTATGCGTGCAATGGTATACTATTCAACCATGAGTCTCCGATCCGTGGAGAGACATTTGTCACTCGCAAGATCACTCGTGCTATAGCTCGTATCCATCTCGGACTCGAGAAGACTCTCTATATCGGGAATATGGACGCAAAAAGAGACTGGTGACATGCGAAGGACTATGTCCGAGGTATGTGGCTCATGCTCCAGCAAGATCTTCCAGAAGAGTTCGTCCTCGCAACAGGGGAGACTTATAGTGTTCGCCAGTTTATCGAGTGGACATTTGCTGAGGTGGGTATACAGATTGAGTGGAGATGAGTAGGAGTAGATGAAAAAGGATACAATCAGGCTACAAATGAGTGTATCGTCAGTGTTGATCCACGATATTTTCGCCCTGCTGAGGTAGATATCCTCCTCGGGAATCCTGCAAAAGCCGAGAAACAACTCGGCTGGACTCGAGAATATAGCATTGCTGAGATGGTAGCTGAGATGGTCAGATCAGATATCGATATCATGAGAAAAGAAGAAATCCTCAAAAAACATGGATACGAGACTCTTGCCCAATATGACTAATATGCTGATCGAAAGAGAGCTTTACAAAAAAATCGTGCAAAATATCCCTATTTCTACAGTGGATATACTTTTTTTGAATGATCAAAATCAGATACTCCTCGGAAAACGTAACAACGAGCCACTCATGGAAGTCTACTATATTCCTGGTGGACGAGTGAATAAGTGAGAGAGATCTCTCGATGCAGCGAGGAGAAAAGCAAAAGAAGAGCTCTGAATCAATATCGATATCTCTCGCCTTCAATTCGTC
>JAYSSB010000165.1:0-8352 GCA_043720755.1 Candidatus Altimarinota bacterium
AGCAGTTCGACGTCACGTCAACGCTCTCCGTCAATATGATCATCTCACCCAAGGTTGTCAAACGAGGAGCAAGTGTCAATCTGATTGGACAAGCGAGTGGTGCTGAGTTTTTTGAGTGGAATATGGGAGATGGTTCTCCTCTCAAGAGTGGGACGACTCGAGCAATACAATACATCTACCAAAAATCTGGCGTCTACTCAGTCACTCTCTCGGTCAACCGCAATGGTGGATCAGAGACTAATACGATATCACGCAAGATATATGTTGCCGATGCCGAGAGTCCATTTGCTATTATCGATGCAAGCAATACATCCAATAGTGTCATAGAGGAGAAGTGAGTCTGTGGAGGCATGGATGCTCTCGTGATGAATCGATCTGATACGACGACATTTAGTGCTGCGAACTCGATCAATACGGATGGTACTACGAGTGGTCTTTCTTATACTTGGAAGTATTTTGGTCGAGTCAATACGAGTCCATCAATATCTGAAAAATTCAACGAACTCGGATGTTTCCCGATCGAGCTCACTGTACGATCGAACAAAAATGGAGCTACTCATACGAGTACTCAATACATCAAGCTCGCCAACCATATCCCACAGATCACAAGTATCACGAGTAGTATCGATACTACCAAAAAAGATAGCCAAAAAATACTCGTCAAAGTAAAAGCAAACGGAGCATCAGATCCTGATGGAGTTGTCACATCCTATATCTGGTACTACAAGACAGAGAACGATACTGAACCTCAGAATGTACAAATCAGCCAAAAAAATGAGATCACATTTGTACTCCCCAATATCACTGAAAAATACTATTTTGGTGTGATACTCGAGGACAATGATGGAGCTCAGATGAATACTGCAGACTCTGGACAGAGTCCAGCACCACTCGTGATCGACAACTCCAATGGCAATATCTATATGCCACTCATCAGTCTCACAGCACCCAAGTGAGTCGTGAGCGTATGAGAAAAGGTGCGATTCTCCACTGAGGTCAAGACAATCATACCAGGAACTAATATCACAAACAAAGTAGAATACGCATGGGACTGGGACGGAGATGGTCGCATCGATGAAAAATGAAACAACCCAAATGTAGAACATGTCTATACACGCTCTGGGGACTACACGATGAAGGTACGAGTTACCAACAATGGGGTATCCAATAGCAAGTACCAGACTATCCACGTCAAAAATAAACTCAAAGCCAGTGTCAACGGATACATACTCCCTGATGGACGTATCTATCTGATGAATGCAAGTGAGGGATCCTACAGCACTGCCAAGTGGGAGATAGGTACAACTACATCAGAAGCACTCAGATCAGTCACATTCGCAAGTGGAGTAGCAAGTACTGGCAAGCTCACTATAGGAAGTAGTGATACTGATAGTGCTACGACGGATATCGACTTTGCCAAGTTCGAAACTATATCTGGAACAGGACTCCTCTATCAATCATATCCTCGAGCAATCAACGATACTATCACACTCAAAAATCCAAGTGATATAGTGTCCCTCTCGATACTCGGTAATACCGGAGACACCTATGCGATCGATACAGATATGAGTATAGATACGAGTCTCGACGGTACACCAGACAACGATGCAGATAACAAAGATGATGTATCATATACCAATGCAACACTCTATACGCTTACAGATCTCGGAGAAGGAACTAAGAGAGAGAGACGTATCAGACTCTCTGTGAGCAATGGGGGAGTACTCATGTCGAGTCGTATCGTGACTATCATCCTCGACTATGTCGGCAATATCGTAGAGAATCCGAGTGATCTCAGTGGAACTCTATCAGGAGGACTCAGTACTGGAGATAGAGCCAAGCTCGATGAGCTCTCAAAGATGATCCGAGAGCAGAACGAGATCGACCGTATCGTACTGATGCAACGCTACAACATCCTCGTAGAGAATTGGAACAATACATTCGACAAGGCGAAGTCCCTCATCGATATGCAAGAGGCAGTCGAGTCAAGTAGTATGAGTAGTGAAGCAAAGGCCAAATTCTCAAGTCTCATCGATGATATCGCTATCGGAGATGCCAAGGTCACAGACGAGATCGGTATCGCCGCTATCCTCATCCATGATCTCATACCAGTCGAGAGCCCCAATCATACTATCCTCCTCGCCAAGCTCGCTGAGATAGAGTCACATCCGACTCTCATAGAGGCCAATCGCAAACTCGGTAAAGAGATGCTCCTCCTCATCGAAACAGATACGACTATAGCAGACAAATACAAGATCCATATCAAAAATCAACTCTCCATCATCGTAAATGGTGGATCAGCCAGTGTAGAAAAAGAATCTACATGAACTGGTAGTGAGACTGCATCTGGATGAAGTGGTATACTCGGATTCATTAGTGGATTCGTGAAAGTATTTTTTATCATCATTGGTATCATCCTCTTCATCGGGATAATTGGATTTATTTTTTATAGGATGTCTCGCCGTGATGAGAATATCGGATTTCAGGATTTCTTGATTGACTCCGTATTTCATAGCAAAAAACCGATACCACCCGTAACAGTAGATATCAAAAATCCAAACGTCGTCATCAACGGAGCTCCTCCCCTACCAAAAGAAGATCCACTCAAGATATATGTACCTCCTATCGATCCGATAGTGACGCAAGACGTATGAGCTATACCGACAATCGTATCCTCAGTTCCTCCGGTAGTCGTCATCGACCCTCTCGCTGCTCTCCCATCCGTAGTCACAGCTCCTCAGGCAACTACAGAGACCGTAGTATCGCCAGAGATACACAATATCCCAGATTGGCTCAAGGCTCCATCAACACCAGTGGAGACGCCAGTCATAGTAGAGACTCCAGTGATCATACCCAAGATCATCGAGCCTGAACCGATCGACTCTATTGCTCCTATATTCGAGGTATCAGCAGCTCCAGTAGAGATCGTCCCAGCAACCGGAGGGACAACTGTAGTCGAAGAAGGTATCCCTGATTGGATCAAAAACACGCAAACTCCCCTCGAAGCAAGTGAGACTCTATCGAGTTCTCCTACGAATACATCCTCTGATGCTGAGAAACTCCCTGACTGGCTCATCAACTCTCTCGATCCACAATTACCAGAAGAAGAGATCAAAACAGAGTCAATAGGACTCCCCTCTTCAGTAGATCTCGGTATGCCAACTCCTCTCATCGAGACGGAGAGTATAGAACCCATCGCTATAGAACTTCCGAAAAAGACTCCCAAAAAATCTCCAGCCAAGAAAAAAGAAATATCTACTCCAAAAATACCTTCAGAAAAGGTCTCAAATGATGAAAATATTCCTGATTGGCTCAAGTAATCTAAAAAGATAGTAGCAATACTATCTTTTTTGCTAGGTACACTTCTTTCTTTTTGACGAGAAAGACGTATTTCGCTATACTATGATCATAACTTCTCTCTCATGGATACACCAACATCTCTCATCGATCAGATCATCAAAACAGCCAATACTCCATCTATGAAAACAGCTGATACTGTTACCTCATGACAGGCACCTACTCCAGGAGGTCTCACTCCACCTCCAGCCAAAAAACCAAGAGATCCTATGACGGCTGGTACGGTACTCAAGCTGATCGGATCACTCCTTGTCGTAGCAGTGATATTTTTTGGGAGCTTCTTGGCATATATCGTATTCAACCCTGATCAGGCAGCTTTTTTTGTGAATATATTTGGTATCAATCCAGCGGATATCCAGACCCTTCTCAAAAATCTGATAAATGGGAGCTTCGGTGCTCTGGTGCTCGTATTCTCAATCGTATGGATCATGAGTCTGTTTCGAGCGATATGGACTCCAAGAGATCAAAAAAGACGCCGACTGATCAACTGGCTGATTGCTGGAGTCGTCGGTATTGTACTCTTTAGTATACTCGCATTCTGGGCATTCCTCTTTACCAAGATCAATGCAACGGACTACGCCAATCCAGGTGGTAATGTGACGATCTATGACAATAGTCTCTATACAGAGGCAATAGGTAGGTCAGAGTCACGGGTACAGAGTACCAAAAATCTCATCTGACCGATAACGCTCAGATACGATATCTCGACCAATGCCCGATCTACAGCAAAGAAAAATCTCATCAAAATAGAGTCATATGAGATCAATTTTGATGGGGCAACTTGTGCCAATGGCAAATCCACTATCACGGGTACTGATCCCCTCTCTGATCAGTGACTGATCTGTACGTTCGATCAGATACGTACCTATACAATCGAGTGAGTCTATCGAGTACGAGATCAGCTCGGACAGGAGCAAAGGATAGTCATACCACTCGATAGTGTCGAGATCAAGTGACTCGTCGATATCTCGACTGATACGAACAAAGATGGCAAAAAAATCATGACAATCAATGCTGCTCGTATCAAAAATCTCGGTACTCCTCGATGGCTAGAGACAAATATGACTATAGAAGAGTCGAAATCAAGTATCACAAAAGTAATATCCAAGACAGCATCGCTCATCTGTCTGAAAGTGATAGCAGATCGCTGTGATCGTATATTCGTCATATCAGATACTGATATAGAGAGAGCCGAATGATCTATACTATTTACCAATGACTCAACCAATCTCCTCTCGAGTACTATGATGCTCACGGGACTCACTCTCTCAGACAATGAGATCGTCGCTATAGACTGGCTCCTCGCAGATGGGACACGACTCTGCAGTGGTACGAGTCTCGAGTGTAGATATACATTCCCGAACTATGGGAACAAGTCTATCATCGCCACTATACGTCTCGCTAACAAGTCGAGTTATCCGATAACAGGATCTCTCACGATCAACGAACCACTCATCATCGCTCGTCATGCAGAGATATATGATCAGGATGAGAAACTCCTCAACACCGTAGATACGCTCGATCCGACACTCGGAGCGTATGTGATCAGAGGTATCTCAGTGCCTGCCAAGATCACACTCGATGCTCGTGACGTCGTCACAGAGAATCCTGGATACTCGATCCGAGATATCATCTGGCGGATATCAGATGGCAAACAGACGATCGAGAAAGTCGGAGATAGGGTCAGTTTCGAGGTACCTCGTACCCAACGCTATACGATCATGGCGAACTATACATTTGTGAAGAACATCGTCACATCAGACTCTGATATCCGTACATCATCAGATATGATCATCCTCGATCTCGAACGCAAGTCACTCGACCCTATCATCAAGCTCCAGCAATCCAGTGACTATGTCCCAGCCAAGATCACGGTAGATGCATCGAGCTCACAGAGCAAAAATGGTACTATCAAAAAATTTATATTTGATTTTGGCGAGGGGCGACCTCCGATAGAGTGAGATGCTATCCAGACATATGAGTATCGTAACTCCTGAGACAAAAAAATCACACTCACTATCATCGATGCCAACAACGAACAAGCAACCACTACCAAATACCTTATTCTCAAGGACACTCCGAGGAATATAGCATTCTCAACAAGTATGTCTCCTGGTGTCATCGCAACTCCGATAGATGTAGTCGCTGATGGGGCAACTGGGCAGATCGAGGAGTGGATCTGGAATTTTGGAGACAATACTCCTATAGCGAAGTGATATGAGACCTCCCATACCTATACGACTCCGTGAGTCTATACGATCACGCTCATAGTCAGGTATATCGATGGTACAGAGCGGTCTGGCACTCAACCACTCAGAGTCAATACGACACTCGAATAAAAAATCTCCGGACTTAGTCCGGAGATTTTTGATGACGCTTGGTATGGACATACGTCCCGATGATATCTGCTGTCCCGATGCGATCAGTATCCTCGATACGACAGACATATATAGGCATATCCTCATCATGAGCGAGTGCGATCGCTGTCTGATCCATCACTCGGAGATCCTGATTGAGTGCTTCCTTGAGTGAGATGATATCATACCTGACAGCATCTGTATGCTTGTGAGGATCCTTGTTGTAGATACCATCTACCTTGGTTGCTTTGACTACACAGTCACACTGGAGCTCGAGAGCACGCAGGATCGCTGCAGAGTCAGTCGTAGCATATGGATTGCCAGTACCACCGACACAGATGACGATCCTCCCCTTCTCGATATGACGGAGTGCTCGTCGAGCGATGAAGTCCTCAGCAACTCGGTGTGTCGGTACTGCAGACATAACTCGTACATCGACTCCAGCAGCCTCGATCGCCTCTCAGATAGCGAGTCAGTTGATGATCGTTGCCATCATGCCCATCTGATCTCCGATCACTCGGTCGAATCATCCCTCTTCGAGCTGTATCCCTCGGAATATATTCCCACCACCGATGACGATGACGATTTCGAGTTTTTGGATATGTACGAGATATACGATTTTTTTGGCTATATAGGCGAGGAACTCTGGATCGATGCCGTATCATTGTTTTCACTGGAGAGCCTCTCCAGAGAGCTTGAGGAGTATTCGCTTAGGTGTGTGGTATTTTTGCATAGATGCTTGGGGTAGTATTATCTGATATTGTTACCGAACACGACGAATATCACGGCAAATGCGAGTACCAATATAAAAAGTATCGCAAGCGTGATGATCGCTGAGTTACGTTTGCCGACTTCGGATTCGAGGGTGGATATTTTTTGTGAGAGGAGAGTCGCGTCTGTATCTGATTTTGACTTGGCAGATTCGAGGAGGAATGCATTTTTCTTGTACTCAAGTACTGGGACAGAGTTCGCGAGTTCTGTCTCTGCTTTGCCGAGCTTGTATGAGAGATCCTGTATAGTTGCATCCTTCTGGGCTATGAGTGATCTCGCATCCTCATAGATATGTACGAGCTCAGTGAGTCCTGCACTCGGATGAGATGCGGGCTCTATATGTCTCGTTGGAGTATCGACGATCTCAGGGATTTCACGATCTCCATCATCATGGATGATGATATAGTCCTCCTCACGACGAGAGGGATCACTCATACGGAGCGTCTCGACATCATCCTCTTCGAGGTACATTTTTTTGCCGATGCGACGAGTACGGATACGTCCAGCCTGGATATGTCGGTCGATCGTACGAGAGGAGACTCCGAGACGACGAGATGCTCCATCACGATCGAGAGAAAAAGCCATACAGAAAAAATGATTTAATAGCGATATTTTATAAAAAATACCCGAGAAATCAAGTATTCTCTCGGGTATTTTGCGTCTCTCTATCTCGATCCTCAGAGGAACGTCTTGTAGACGAGTCGTGAGACCTCGCTCCGTGAGACATATGCGTCGGGTTCGTAGGTAGTTTTGGTCTTTCATTTGATGATACCACGAGCCTTGAGTCATTCGATATATGGGATGAATACACTCTTTTTGGGTATATCAGCAAATGATGAAGTTGTTGCCTTGGCATCAGGAAGTTGGATAGCACGAGCAAGGATCTTTGCTGCCTCGGCTCGAGTGATCGGAGCATTGGGACGGAAGTCGCCATCTGCATATCCGTTGATCCATTCGTTCTTGACGGCATATGTGATATACTCAGCGTACCAGAGCTTGCTATCTACGTCGGGGAATCCTGTCTTGACTCACACATACTCATAGCGACATGAGAGCGATCTCACGAGCATCTTGATGAACTCGGCTCGAGTCACATTGCGATATGGCTCAAAATTGGCTCTATTGTTGGCAATTCCGAATTTTTTATACTCCTCAAAGGTCTGGATTCATTTTGGCTCATTGAGCTCGAGACCACGGAACATCATAACTGCTTTGACATCATCAGAGAACTCGGTTGGTATATCAGTTGCTAGGAGCTGATTCTCAGAGTACACCTGGACGAGCTGTGGACATACGAACTCTGTAACTCGAGTTGTGAGATCATAGATCGGCTGATTGCCTGGAGTCGTGGTAACAGGCCTCAAAAATGTCTGTGTCGGAAGTATCTGGAGTTGTATCGTGGGCGGGGTCGTCGGGAGGGTTATGACTGGTGGGAGGGCTGGTGGAGTGAAGAATGAAGATGAGCCACCTCCAACACCTCCTGATGGTGGAGTGACTACTGGGACATTGACGATAAATGATATCATCACTGGCGTAGGATCAGTATTGCCAGCGAGATCAACCGCTCTGATAGAGACAGTATGTGGTCAGTTAGAGAGTCCTACAAATGTGTATATAGAAGAACAGCTCGTATATGACCCACTATCTACTCTACACTGGAATAGTGATCCTGTCTCCGTAGAGGCAAATGCCACACTCGCGGATGAAACTACGATCGTCGAACCAGATGAGATAGTTGTCCCCGTCGAGAGAAATATCGTATCTGGGATAGTCGTATCCACGACAAACGTGGTAGCTGCAGGAGTAGGATCAATATTGGTAGCTATATCTGTAGCTCTGACCTCGAATATATGAGATCCATCTGAGA
>JAYSSB010000166.1:0-2949 GCA_043720755.1 Candidatus Altimarinota bacterium
TCAGTAATATTTTTTTATTATACATTTTATGGCGATTTCCAAGGATCTCAAAAATATCCGAAACTTCGGTATCTGTGCCCACATCGATGCGGGTAAGACTACCACTTCTGAGCGTGTTCTGTTCTATACGGGTATCAACCACAAGATCGGTGAGGTACATGATGGTGGTGCGACGATGGACTGGATGGAGCAGGAGAAGGAGCGAGGTATTACTATTACTTCCGCTGCGACTACTACGACATGGAAGGGAGTACAACTCAATCTGATCGATACTCCAGGTCACGTGGACTTCACGATCGAGGTAGAGCGTTCTATGCGTGTACTCGATGGAGCGGTTGCGGTATTCGATGCCTCTCAGGGTGTCGAGCCTCAGTCAGAGACGGTATGGAAACAAGCTGACAAATACGGAGTGCCTCGTATCGCATTCGCGAACAAGATGGACAAGACTGGTGGTAACTTCATGATGACATACGAGTCTATCATCAAACGACTCGCTGGAAACAAGGTCATCCCTATCCAGCTCCCAATCGGTCAAGAGAACGACTTCTCTGGTATCATCAACCTCATCAATATGAAGGCGTATACATTTGATGGTAAGATGGGAGAGAAGGTGATCGAAATGGAGATCCCAGCATCACATCAGGCTGATGCTGACAAGTGGCATGCAGCTCTCGTCGAGAAGGCAGCAGAGCAAGATGATGAGCTTATGAACAAGTTCTTCGAGAATGGTACCCTCACAGAAGCTGAGATCATACAAGGTCTCCGCAAGGGTGTCATCTCGGATATGGTCTACCCACTCATGTGTGGATCAGCTCTCATGAACAAGGGAGTCCAGCTCGTCCTCGATGCGGTCGTCGATCTCCTCCCATCTCCACTTGATGTCAAGGGTGGTATGGCAACAGGAGTCGACCCTGATGATATCGATACAGTGATCTCTCTCAAACAAGATCCCAATGAGACTCTCGGTGCTATCGCGTTCAAGATCATGACCGATCCATTTGTCGGTCGTATCACGTTTGTCCGAGTCTATGCAGGTACTCTCAAGTCAGGATCATATGTCCTCAACTCTGTATCAGGGGAGAAGGAACGTATCGGTCGACTACTCCAGATGCACGCCAATACTCGAACTGAGATCGATGAGATCCCAGCCGGCAATATCGGAGCCATCATCGGACTCAAGGATACGAAGACAGGAGATACACTCTGTGATGTCAATCGTCCGATCCTCCTCGAGCGTATGGTATTCCCTGAGCCAGTGATCTCTATCTCGGTCGAGCCAAAAACGAAGGCAGATCAGGAAAAAATGGGTATGGCTCTCAATAAGCTCGCTGAAGAAGATCCATCATTCCGTGTATCATCTAACCCTGAAACTGGACAGACGATCATGGCGGGTATGGGTGAACTCCACCTCGAGATCCTCGTCGATCGTATGAAACGCGAGTTCAAGGTAGAGGCCAATGTCGGTGCTCCACAGGTTGCGTATCGTGAGACGATCACTGCTACAGTGACTGATGAGCGAGGGACACACAAAAAGCAATCAGGAGGTCGTGGACAGTTCGGTGACGTAGTGATCACATTTGAGCCGATCACTCCAGAGCAGCGTATCGCTGATCCAGAGGGACTCGCTGATGAGACAGTATTTCTCAACAAGGTAGTCGGTGGTGTCATCCCTCGAGAGTTCATCCCAGGAGTCGAGAAAGGCCTCAAAACTGCCTATACTCGAGGTATCATCGCTGGATATCCGATTGTAGATGTGAAGGCTACTCTCACATTTGGTTCGTACCATGATGTCGACTCGAATGAGCTCGCGTTCCGTATGGCGGCGATCAAGGCATTCCGTCAGGCGGCTCGCAAGGCAAAACCTGCACTCCTCGAGCCGATCATGCTCGTCGAGGTCAATACTCCAGAGGAGTATATGGGTGATGTCCTCGGCAATCTCAACTCCAAGCGAGGACAGATCATCGAGATGACAGAGCGAGGTATGGCGAAGATCATCAGGGCCCATGTCCCACTCTCTGAGATGTTCGGGTACTCGACAGATCTCCGCTCATCATCCCAGGGTCGAGCTACCTATGCTATGGAGTTCGCTCACTATGCTCAGGTTCCGAACAATATCACAGAAAAAATCCGTACAGAACGCGGAGTGAAGTTCGAGGAAGACGATGAAGAGTAGGCTACTTACGTTCTAAATTTTATCTGAACTAGAATAGAAATAAAAAAATCCCCTTAAATGGGGAATTTTTATATAAAAGCAAAGACTGGAATATGCTAAAAAGTCCTCCACGGAAGTGGAGGACTTTTTAGCATGAGAACTATTTGAGTTGTGCCTCGACCTCTCCCGCTATTTTGATCGATGGAGTAAGTGTCTTGGATCCGATTGCCCACTTCGCAGGACAAGCCGTCCCAGGATGTGCCGCCATGAACTGGAGAGCCTCGATCTTGCGGATGAGCTCGTCAGAGTTGCGACCGAGAGGTCCTGATGTGACCTCGATACCTCGGCAGTATCCCTCTGGATCGATGATAAATGTCCCACGTCCGGCAATCCCTGTCTCTTCATCGAGGATATTGTACGCTGCAGCGATCTCTGTATTGTGATCGGCGAGCATGAGATATGGGAATCCCTTCATGAGACCCTCGTGTTTGACCCATGCTCTATGTGAGAATACGGTGTCAGTAGAGGCTGCAAGTACTGTGACTCCGAGTTCTGCGAATTTGTCCTTGGCTCCTGCCATATCCTTGAGCTCTGTAGGACAGACAAATGTGAAATCAGCAGGGTAGAAAAATAGGACAACCCATTTTCAATGGAGATCATGAGTCGAT
Organism: Candidatus Altimarinota bacterium; assembly: GCA_043720755.1. Classification (GTDB taxonomy): domain Bacteria; phylum Patescibacteriota; class Gracilibacteria; order BD1-5; family UBA2023; genus JABFSX01. The sequence continues at coordinate 2,821 of JAYSSB010000166.1, forward strand.
ATATTCGTCGTATCATCCTTGATAGGATCATAGGCTGGGAGGTCGAATCCTGGAGCAAGTGTATCTATTTTTACTTGTTCGTAAGAATACTCTTCGTGGTTGTGTCAGCAAGACATAGGGGTGAAATTA
>JAYSSB010000167.1:0-8342 GCA_043720755.1 Candidatus Altimarinota bacterium
AAAACAAAACAAGGTTGACACCTGACTCAGTCATTTGCTCAGAAATTTTTTCTTAGCGAAAAATAATTTTTTCTGTATACTCTATCTCATATAATCCTACACACTATGCTAAGGCTCTCTACTCTTCCATTCAAAACTCAGAAATCCATCCCATCAGGATCAGATAATCGTGGTACTGGACTCCTCCTGCAGGCAGGATATATCCGTATGACCCTCGCTGGAGCCTACAACTATACGACTCTCGGACTCCGAGTGCTCCGCAATATCGAACAGATAGTCAGAGAAGAGATGAACGCGATCGGCTCATCGGAGGTACTCCTCACAGCTCTCGGAGCAAAAGAAAACTGGGAAAAGACCGACCGCTGGAACTCGGTGGATATATTGTTCAAGTTGCCAGCTGCCGAGTGACGAGAATACGCACTCAATCCAACTCATGAGGAAGTCATCACACCGCTCATCGGCGAGTGGATACAGTCATACAAGGATCTCGAGAACTGCTCAGTATACCAGATCCAGACAAAGTTCCGCAATGAAAAACGAGCCAAGTCAGGACTCATGCGAGGTCGAGAATTCCTCATGAAAGATATGTACTCATTCCACAGGAATCAGGAGGAACTCGATAGTTATTTCGAGGTAGTGCACTGAGCCTATGATCGAGTATTTAAGAGATTGGGACTCGCAGAGTCGACTCATTATACATTTGCCTCTGGTGGAGACTTCTCCAAGTATTCATACGAGTTCCAGACTGAGATCGCAATCGGTGAAGATGAGATCTTTGTGTGTTCAAGATGCTGACAAGCCCACAATAAGGAGATCATAGATGAGAGTAGCTTCGTCTGTGCAGAGTGCTCAGATACATCGTGCGAACGCAAGATTGTCTCTGAAGTTGCCAATATATTCAAGCTGGGGTCTCGGTTCTCTGATGTATTCGGTCTCAAATATCAAGATACTGATGGTCAGATGCAGAATATCGTCATGGGATGTTATGGTATCGGGGTCTCTCGGCTGATGTGACTCATCGCTGAGAAGTTCGCTGATGACAAGGGTCTCGTATGGCCAGTCGAGGTCTCTCCAGCAACTCATATCATCATCGTGATCGGGGATCATCTCGCAGAGGCTGACAAACTCGCCAAAAACCTCGAATCAACTGGTGCTACCGTCCTCATCGATGACCGCAACACAGGATTCGGGCAGAAGGCAGGAGATGCAGACTTATTCGGTATATCCAATCGCATCATCATATCAGATAAAACCATCGAGAAATGAGGCTACGAGCTCAAAAAGAGAAATGAAAGTGAAGGAATAATTGTACAATACAATGCGTAAACTCTCACTCTTCATACTCATATCAGTTATAATCCTCATGACACCATGGCTTATGGTCTCTGTATCAGTGTGAGATCGAGTGTATCGAGATATCGAGACAATTCCCACTCGTGAGGTTGGAGTCGTACTCGGCACGAGTCCTGGTATCGGTGGATCGAATCTGTTTTTCACAACTCGTATCGAAGCGGCCAAGGAGCTCTATGAACGAGGAAAAATCAAGAAAATCATCGTCTCAGGAGACAATAGTGACAAGAGCTACAACGAACCTGAATATATGCGAAACGCTCTGGTGAAGTGATGAGTTCCCAAAGATGCTATCACGATGGACTATGCAGGATTTCGTACACTCGACTCTGTTGTGAGAGCCAGTGAAGTATTCTCTCTCACGGGAGGATTCACGATCATATCTCAGCCGTTCCATATAGAGAGAGCCCTATGGCTCGCAGAAGCCAACGGGATCGATGCAATCGGATATGGAGCGGCGAATGTGTCACTCGAGTATGGCCTCTACGCCTATCTCCGTGAGATTCCTGCTCGATGGCTCGCTCTCTATGATGCCTATTTTGGTACAGAGGCAACAGTACTCGGCGAAAAGGAAACAGTCGGAAACTAGACAATCACTCCACTCCCTACCACAATATCTCCATCATAGATGACACATATCTGCCCACTAGCGATTGCTCGTTGTGCTTGTGTGAATGAGACCTCCAATAGAGGGTCTCATTTTTTGATGAGACAAGCTTGATCAGCCTGTCTATAGCGAATTTTCGCATTATATTTTTTTCAATCGATGGGATCAGATCAGACCCAATTTGTGAGAGTACATGATGACGAGAAAAGCTGGAGATCTACCTCTCCTCATACAGTGATCGTATTAGCAAGAGTATCCTTGGCTATAACAAAGAGGGCTGGACCTCCGCCTATCTCGATCCCCTTACGTTGTCCGATAGTATAGCTATAGGCTCACTCATGCACTCCGAGGATATTGCCCGATTGATCGAGGATATTTCCTGGTTTTTTTGGGAATCGTTTCTCGAGGAATTCTTTCATCGAGACCTTCCCGATGAAACAGAGCCCCTGAGAGTCTTTGCGTTCCGCATTTGGGAGTTTCGATTTTCTTGCGATCTCTCTGACCTCTGGTTTCTCGAGATCTCCGATTGGGAATATCGCCTTAGATAATTGAAATCTAGAGAGCCGTGAGAGAAAATAAGACTGATCTTTGATTGGATCTACTCACTTGAGAAGCTGTCCATCCTGCACTCGTGCATAGTGTCCCATAGCAATAGCGTCGAATCCGAGTGAAAGTGCCTCTTCGAGGAAGAGGTCGAACTTTACTAGATTGTTACAAAATACATCAGGATTGGGTGTATGTCATGCGTCATACTCTCGGTAGATATAGTCAACGATCCGTCTCTCGTATTCTTCTCGATAGTCAAATGTATAGAACGGGAGTCCGAGATATTCCGCTACTTTTTTGGCTTCTTCGAGATCTATTTTTGTCGGACATGTTGGATTATCCTCATCGAGATAGTTGATCATATAGCCACACGATACCTCATGACCCTGCTCTCTGAGGAGAAAAGCAGAGACCGCAGAGTCAACACCTCCAGAGAGTCAGACGAGGATTTTTGACATTATTGAGATGAGAGGTTATCGATGATTTCTTGCCAATTTTTGACACGATATAGATTGGGATGATCAAATACGATATCTCGATTCCATGGTTTTTCGAGGAGTATCATAGAGAGCCCAGCATCTATCATATCTCTTGCATTATCGACATGATCATCGATGAGTAGAGTGATACCGAGATCTCTGCAGGCATGAGATTTAGGAAGTGCTTCGTCACTATAGTGATTGACGAAGTGTATTTTCTCTTTTCAAATTGCTGGAAAATGAAAATCTATCCAATCTTCGCTTCGTTTTTTTTTGATCGGATCATTTCCATTGCGAGCAGTGATAATAGAGCATTCGATCTTTTGCTGGATCAATAATCTGACTCAATCTATAGCTCCATGTTCTACATGAGTATCTCTTGGATCGAGTGTCCTGAGTCCGTATTGATACCAGATATCAAATGTTTCTTCTCGGCTGATCCCAAAAGACGGATCATCAAAAATATCATGTACTACAAAACTTTCTATATCAGAACAATGTTTTAGTTTTCACATACTATGAGCTACATCGAGCATCCCTGCAAAAGTCGATGCGAGTGTCTCATCGAGATCAAGTCCTATATGTGTATGTTTTTGGAATATATCTTTTGGGAGCATTATCCGAGATGGTTACGAGTACTATTTTCCACTATTCTCTGCATAAAAAAATCCTCAAGCGGTATCTCAAGATCTCGAATATGCATATTAGCGACGAGTCGTCACTCACAGATGATCCCGAAGCTGTCACATATACTCTCCACATCTGAGAGGATATGAGTATTGAAAAATATGGTTTTTTTGGATTTTTTGAGTTCTATCATGAGATCCCGTACCATCTTACGACCGATCGGGTCGAGTCCACTCATCGGCTCATCGAGAAATATGATATCTGGATCATGCAGTATTGCCTGAGCAAGTCCGATACGCTGGAGCATTCACTTTGAGTAGGTATTGAGTCGCTTCGATCGAGCCTCCGTGAGTCCGACTTTTTCGAGAGCCCAGGTTTTGCGTTCTTCGAGTTTGGCTTTGGATAAGGCATAAAATCAACCATTGAAGTCAAGGAACTCATCTCCAGTGAGATACTTATAGAGATAGGTATTTTCCGGCATGAATCCGATTTTTTGCTGTACAATCGTATCTCGTGGCGACTGTCCGAGAATCTCGATTGTACCACTCGTTGGATCGATGATACCGAGGATCGCCTTCATCGTCGTGGTCTTACCAGCACCATTGGGCCCGAGGAACCCAAAAACATCTCCAGACTGGAGAGTGAGTGATATATCTGAGAGGATCTCAGACTTGCCGATCGTCTTCGAGAGATGTTGGAGAGAGATAACTGGATACATAGATTATTGTTTGCGGATCTGGATACGGATCTCAGCGACCTCATAGCCATCGGGGATACCCGAGACTGACACATTCGACATCGGGAAATCACAAAATATCCCAGTAGCATCATCGACGAGATGAGCATGTATCGCATCATTGCATTCATAGTAGGTCTTGCCGTTGATACCAGGGAACCTACGAAGCACACCCTCCTCTGCCATTGCCTCGATATTGCGATAGACGGTAGCTCGCCCGATCTTGGGCTCTTTGACTCTGACCTCATCGAATATATCATCAGCCGAAAGATGTCGGCAGGTACAGGTTGTGCAGATGATATCACGATATTGGTAGGTTCTCATATACCCCTGATTATGATAATAATTATCAAAAAAGCAACTTTTGAGTTACCAAAAAATCCAAGATTTCTCAAAAACAAGAAATTCGAGGAAGTAAAATTTTTTCGATACGAACTTGCTGAGGTATAAGTGAGCGAGAAATAAATTTTTCTAACAAAGAAGTTCGCCGTTTTTCAAAAATCTAATTACCAGAGCCGACGATCACCTTCGCATGACGCAGTACCCGATCTCGGAACATATATCCCTTTTCGAATTCTTGTATTATTTTACCTGCCTCTCCTGACATCTCAGTCATCACATCGTGACGATCTGGGTCGACCTCAGAGCCGACCGAGACAAATGCTGTGACTCCCTGTGACTCGAGGAACCGAGCAAATCCTGCGAGCACAGAGCGGATCCCTTCAACAAATGTATCTCCCTCTACTCCTGTCTTGAGTACGACAGCTCGTTCGAGATTGTCGATCTGGGTGAGGAGTGGAGTGAGCATCTTCGACGAGAGGAAAAAAGCCATATTCGCCTTGTCTCTATCGACTCGCATCAACAGATTCGCATAGTCCGCCTGAGATCTCGCAAGTGCGGATCATAGTTGAGTGAGCTCATCAGTATGAGATACTTCTATCGGCTCTATGAGAGTTGCCTCTTCTACGAGAGTATCGAGCTCTGTATCAAGAGTAGACTCTGGCATATCTATTGGGTCTATTGTTTGGTCTTTTGTATCCTTTATTGTCATGGGTATATATGTTTAGAGGTTATTGAGAGCAAAAGATACCGGGATTCGGTATCTTTTTCACTGGAACTCGTGGAGTTGTGTGGGATTATACCGTTGGAGTTTTTGGAGCTAGAGATTTTTTGGGAGTTGACTTTTTGACTGGAGTTTTCGCTATTTTAGCGACTGGTTTCTTGGCTGGAGATTTTTTGGCTACTGGAGTCTGGAACTGTTTCTCGAGAGTAGTATAGGCAGAGCTCAGTTCTCGACGAGCGGTTGCGATCCAGGAGTCGATCGTAGACTCGGGTATCCCTGAGAACGATGCTGCCTTGGCCTTCGCTGACTCGAGAGTCGCCTCATGTGAGGTGTAGTGTTCTCGGGCAATACTCAGGAGTTCTACTTTCTTGGTAGTACCTGCCTCCTTTGCTCTCGCAATGTGGGTATCGAGATTAGCAGTAAATCCTGATACCACGGATGATACCTTGGATTGGAGATCATCCCAGTTGTCGACATCGTCGAAGTTCTCTTTTGCGAATCATTTTACATCAGCAAATACTGACTTGTGGATATCTACGATCTCATCAAAAAATGAGTCGATATGAGATTTGGTTGGAGTAGCAAGCTTGGACTTGCCAGCATCTTTTCGATATTTCATCGCAACAGCGAGACCAGCGGCGTATCCAGCAATGAGTGTAAAAATTCTCATAAAGAAAAATTAAGATATGAAAAGTATATAGAAAAAGTTGATTTTTTCAAGTGTTTTATCTAGCTCAATTTTTGGCACCCAGTATCCGTTATCAGATAGTCATCCTCGAGTCTGATACCAATAGCTTCATCTCTGATATATATCCCAGGTTCAATCGTGAGTACCATACCAGGAGCGAGGAATGCATCACGAGGACCAACATCATGAACATCGAGCCCGAGAAAATGAGAAGTTCTATGTGGATAGTATTTTTTGGAATGTTTTGCAATCTCATCCGCACTTGCACCTGATGAAATGAGTCCGAGTCAGATAAGTTCCTGATTCATGTGAATTCTGATAATCTGCTCATACTCTGTGAGTGATATCCCTGGTTTGAGAGTATTCTCAGCAATTTTTTTGATCCGCTCGACCGCCTCATAAACAGCGAGTTGCCGAGGAGTAAAACCAGATACCGAAAATGTCCGAGTCATATCACTCGCATATCCCATATACTCAGCTCATGCATCGATGAGTACGAGATCGCCCTCCTCGAGTTGTCTCGTATGAGCCGTATAGTGGAGGATACAGGCACTCGGTCCTGACGCTACGATACTCGGATATGCCTCCGTCAGATGATGTGAGCGATAGACTCGAGCAATCTCTGCCTCGATCTCGTATTCATACACTCACGGTCGTATCATCGGCTCGATAGCGGCAAATGCCTCCTGAGAGACACTGATTGCTTTTTGGATTTTATCTATCTCATCAGAGGTTTTGATGAGACGAAGCGAGTGGATAGTTGTTTTGATAGTCTCAGACTCTATTTCTTTTTTGTCTGATTGGTATTGTACGAGTCAGCTCATATCTCAGATATCCTCTATCCCTGATATATCTCGTATCTCATCATCTGATAGCTTATCTGATCCCCAGATGATATCCATCTCTGTGATAGGATCTCGCCAGAGGATGATCTCATCTGAGTAGATAGTTAGTACGATTCCTGGCACCGAGAGTCCTGTCAGATAGAGGAAATCCGCGTTCTGCCGAAATAGATAGTGGACATCACCATTGCGGAGTTGTAGATTAGCTCCAGTGATCATGATGAGTTGATCACTTGGGAGCTGAGAGATGAGAACAGTGAGGTGGGAGTTCATATAGAGATAGTATCGAATCTGGGATGAAATGCAATTGATATAGACAAAAAATGTCCCGATCACATTACACGATCGGGACATTTTTTTGTCTGATTTACTACACTCGCTCCAGTCTCACGACCGTCTCGATATGATGTGTATGTGGGAACATATCCATCGGAGTGATATCCGAGATACGATAGAGTGGGATTGAGGTTTTGGTTTCTTTTTTGTCCTGAGGAGCCTCAGTCTCTAGGATCTCAGTAGCATCGGTATCTGTTGTCTGATGACTCACATCTCGACCGAGTATGATAGAGATATCTCGTACGAGCGTGGCAGGATTGCACGAGACATAGATGATCTCACGAGCACCAAATCCGAGAATATGCGGGATAGCACTCGAATGGAGACCGTCTCGTGGAGGATCGAGGACGATGGTATCAGCTTTACCATTCTCCGAGGAGAATTGTTTGGCGAAGTTCTCGACTTTTGCATTGATGAATTCTACATTTGTGACGCTATTTCTGTCCGCATTTTTGACTCCATCCTCACTCGAGGATGTCACGAGCTCAACACTATATACTTTTGAGAAATATTTGGCAAGGAGGATCCCGATCGTACCAGTTCCTGCATAGAGATCAAGAAGTACTCCTCACTTATACTCGATCGAGTCGATCACTCGGCCATAGAGTTTCTCCGCTCCGAGAGTATTGACCTGGAAGAACGACTTCGGCTGTATCTCGAATGTGAGTCCGAGGAGCTCATCAGTGATTATGGGTAATCCATGGAGGAGGATCTGATTCCCTTGTACCACATCGGCTCGACTCGTATTCTCGAGGAAGTAGATTGATGCGATCTCGCTATATTTTTCGGACAGTTGTCGAACCATTTCTGTGAAAAAATTCTCTTTTTTGCCTACTACTCCGATTTTTGTTGATTCCCATACTCAATTAACCGAGAATATGAGCATCATCTCTCCTGTCTTCTTCGCTCTGCGTACTACAAGATGTCTCCAGAATCCAACACCCGTCTTGGGGTCATAGGTAGCCATATCCGATTCACGAGCCAATACATCGATATAGCGAAATACCTGATTCGTCAGCTCATCCGCGAGGATACAATACCAACAGTCCTCGATCCGATCGAACTGTC
>JAYSSB010000168.1:0-8326 GCA_043720755.1 Candidatus Altimarinota bacterium
CTCTTGATCCCATAGTGTGTCCCCTTTCACTTTCTTGAACTATAGACATCGTGGATGAGGACTCGCTCGAGGATCGGTGTGAGTCTACGAGCAATGAGATGATGGACGACTCGATCACGAAAGTGTGATGCGAATATCTCTCTCTGCACTGGATCTCGCACGATAAATGCGGTACTGGGTTGCAATATATATCTCCGACTCATGATCTCGTCATAGAGCTCGATACACTCTACTTCATAGTGGAGCTCGAACTCGAGTGCACCAATAGTGCTTCTCTTGTTCGCTCGACAATCATAGTACGCAGTGAAGATGTCGGAGAGAGAAAACATGATAATCCAGAGAAAATAAGGAGTTCTTTCGCCAAAATACGGAAACAAAGATAACCCGTTGCGACGATTGTTTCTGTCAGAGTTGCTATTGCCATTACGATTGAGTCAGGCATACGGAGCGTTCTCATTGTCCGCATCTCCCGCAACCCAACCATAGCCAATATTACCAATATTTCACGACTTGCCATTGTCTGCATCGCGATACCCTGCCAATAGAATCACTGAGCTCGTGACTCTAAGAACATATCCTAGAGTCATCTCTTATTCCTGATGATATCAGGGGATTCTCGATAAAGAATGGCACTCTCATATATCCCATAAGATATATGATTCTCGCCAAATATTCCTCTTTTTTCTCTGGATTATCTTGCCTTCACACTGGATTGCCATGCTGTGAGTTGTTTGGATATACTCTCTATCTGGGCGTTCATCGAAACAAATGGATCAAGTGTAATCTGTTTCAGATCTCGAGTGAGACGGAGGAGCAAACGAATTGTCTCAAGTGTCATACGAGCATCTTCGAGGAGGTCATATCTCTTCTCAACTGAGCTATTTGCCCGATAGATCGAAAGGATGAGTTTCATAGTTTCGCTCTTGAGTTCTTGTCAGATCGTATACTTGTACTCACGAGCAAAAGTCCTAGAAAACTGGAATACATGCAATAGAAAGTCATAACTCGTCTTGTATACTGGGAGAAGGTCATAGGTCGCCATAGTGATAAGATGAGGAGAAAATAAAAAATATCCACACAAAGCGGATATCTCATCTCGAAAATCTGAAACTAAAGAGACAAAGAGAGCCAAGAATCGAATCGGAACCTATCCAAAATACGGAAACAAAGATAACCCGCTGCGACGATTGCCACTGCCAGAGTCGCTAAAGCCATTACGAATGAGTCAGGCATACGGAGCGTTCTCATTGCCCGCATCCCCCGCAACCCAACCATAGCCAATATCACCAACAAACCACGACCTGCCATCGTCTGCACCGCGATACCCTGCAAAATGCTGGTGCTCAGCTATTTTTTCTTTAACTTCTGTATCTGTCAAGAAACGAACTGACTTACCGAAAAGTTGCGAGATTCAATCTGCTATAATAGCAACGGCACCTGTATAATTGGCTCGGATAGCTCCATTATGAATCTCATATTCTGGGATATCTCTGGAGAATTTGAGAAGTTGTTTTTTATCTTCTACTTTGAGTCCATTTGGGAGGAGTGCGGAGAGGAATTTGGTATATGCAAGAGTTGCCATGATCGGTTTCCCCGCATTGATATCTGCTTCGATAGATCGCTTTTCTTCGAGTGTGAGTCAGAATGATGTATTTTCTGCAGTATCCTCAGGCACTGGATTACCTACTGTAAGAGTACGGGCAACTTTCCGAGCATTGATAGCCTTGAGTATTTCTGGTCGTCAGTTTTGGCGGAGTCAATTTCTATTTTGATATCGATTGAGTGCTTCTAGGTTGTTTTGCATATATTTTGTATGAAAAAGTAAAATTACTTCAACATAATATATTATTTTATATTTTTGTCAATATTTTCGAGATGAGATGTGGTAATATGTCTAACTATGATGAGTCTAGGCTATGGCTGGCTATGAGGATGATCGATTTTTGTGACATTTGAGCAAGTTTTATGTACTATATCGACTATATACTCTACTACCCCCTCCCCCGAAATGCACTGAGCAATGTGATCTCATCAGCATATTCGATAGAGCCGGCATGTGGGAGTCACTTGGATAGTCTAGATATCTTGATCTCTCGTGGCATATGTCAGATCGCATAGAGAGCAGTCGCCTCTCACTCGATATTGGGATTCATTGCGAGGATGATCTCAGAGATCTGCGGAGACTCAATGATACGAGCAAAGAGAGAGTCATAGTGGAGCTGATCTGGAGTTGTTCCTTGGATCGGTGATATGACTCCTCCGAGGACATGATATCGTCCTCGCCATACACCAGTACGATCGATCGAGAGCATATCGAGATAGTCCTCGACGACACAGATCATCGTTTCATCCCGCCGTGGATCACTACAGATAGAGCAAGTTGGATGCTCTACATCAGTCATCCCATGACAGATCTCACACTCTCTCACACTCGAGTGGAGATCAGCGAGTGCCTTCGCAAAATTCGATACATAGGCAGTATTGGCTTTGAGGAGGAAAAATGCGAGCTTCGCTGCTGTCTTTTCTCCTATTCCTGGAAGATAATGGATCATATCGATGATACGCTTGAGAGCTTCTGGCATGGGTTTTTAGTTTTTGAGTGAGGTTGTATTCTCTTGCATCACGAGAAATGATGGAGACTCGACCGTCTGCATACTCGATATGATCGATGAAGATATGATCGTATCTATGGATTTGCCTTCTGCAATACGAATATCGAGGAGATTTTCTTGGAATGTGAGTTCTTTATTCTGACTTTGGAGCTCTCGGATCTTGTATCATTTGGTAGCATTTTGGTTGAGGATCCAAATATAGTATATTCCAAGTGATGCGATCAGTACGATAGCGAGGACATATGCTTGGGTAAAAGAAAGCCTAAAATTTTCACGAGCTGCTTTGCGTTCTGAGAAAAAAGAAAGATGTCATTTTTTGGCTACGAGGACGTTGGCATTCATGATAGATATAGTTAGTTCATACGAGTGACAACTCTGAGTTTTGCTGATCTACTTCGGATATTGATGTCTATTTCTTGCTGGGTTGGGAGAATTGGTTTTTTACTGTATTTGGCGAGGCGAGCTGGAGTGATATGCTGTCCTGTGAGTTCATCAATAGTCGGTGTGAGATATAGGGCGAGGAGATTTTTGACAATACGATCCTCGATCGAGTGGAACGTGATGATAGCGATCTTTCATCCAATACTGAGTCTATCGATAGATTTTTTGATCGAGGTTTCGATATGCTCGAACTCGGCGTTGACAGCGATACGGAGTGCTTGGAATACTCGCTTCGGAGAGTCCTTGTCGTAGCTTGATCATCTGATAATATCGAGGAGGTCGAACGTAGTATCGATAGATTTGGCTTTGCGGGATTCTACGATAGCTCTCGCTATATGGACAGATTTTTTCTCATCAGCGTAGCGAAACATCAGATCCCTGAGATCATACTCAGATGCTGTCATCACGAGATCTCGAGCAGTACGTCCAGCTGACCTATCGAACCGCATATCGAGTGGAGCATCATATCGTATCGAGAATCCACGTTCTCCGTCATCATAGTGAGCACTACTGACACCCAGATCATAGAGAACAAAGTCTATCTCAGATATTCATCTCTCATCGAATATAGTATCGATATCTGCAAAACTCGAATGAACGAGATCGAGTTGACAATCTACATCCGAGAGATACGTACGAGCAATATCGAGGTTGTCCCTATCACGATCGATCCCGATGAGGAGATCTCCAGGTCACATATGAGATACGAACATACTGGTATGTCAGCCGAGTCAGAGTGTTGCATCGAGGACAATCTTGCGAGATATCTGAGTGACGAATATCTCTTCTACTTCACGGATGAGCACTGGATCATGATGGACCAAGAATAGATGATTTAGAGAGATATAACCTGAGAAAATGTAGTCGTTTTTTGCTTTATGTCAAGCGGAAATCTCGGCAAAAAATCACATCATTTTCTTTTGAAAAAAAATGATTTTTTTCTATAATCAAGGGTATGTCACAATTCACTACAAAAAAAATACACCACTCCTCTGCCAAAAAATCTCCCGCTACCGAAACTCCGATATGAGAACATCTTCCATCGAAGAAAAAAGTACGAAAAATCATAGGAATCACGCTCATCATACTCAGTCTAGTCACAGGTATCGGATACGCTGTCCAATCGATCGGGAATATCCGTATCGGGACAGTATGAACTGATATCAATTGGGTGCCTCCAGTATTCCAGTCGATAGGTACAGTTGCTGTGACTCCACCATGAGTTACCAATATCCTCATCGCAGGGATCGGTGGAGCATGACATCAAGCAGGGACTCTCACGGATTCGATCATGCTTGCATCTCTGGACGCCGAGCATCAGAGTGTGACGATGATATCGATCCCTCGAGATCTCTATGTGAGCTACGGTACTGGGCAATGAGCTGGCAAGATCAATACCCTCTATCCCATAGGACTCAGTCAGAAAGAGTGAATATCACTCCTTGCAAGTAAAGTATCAGAGATCACATGACAGTCAATACAGCACTATATGGTTGTAGACTTTGCAGCATTCAGATATATAGTCAACGCTCTCGATGGCATCGAGATAGATGTGATCAAGGATCTCTATGACAACGAATATCCCGACTATAACTATGGCTATACAGTATTCTCCGTGAAGAAGTGACTCCAACTCTTCGATGGAGAAACTGCACTGAGATATGCGAGATCTCGCCACTCAACGAGTGATATCGATAGATCTCGCCGGCAACAACAGATCATCAATGCGATCAAAACAAAATCCCTCTCAGCAGGAGTCATCACGAGTCCATCGAAGATATCAGCCATCATCGATGCTACTCGTAGCAATATCAGTACTGATATGACCGTGGGAGATATCCTCTCGATTGGCAAAGATTTTGCCACGATAGCAACATCGGATATACATGTCTACAATCTCGGGGATAATTGTCTCTCATACAGCATATGTAGTGTAGGATCGTACCTCTACAATCCATCTATGGCGTATTTTGGCGGAGCATGGGCAATCATACCAGAATGAGCTCGTATCAACCAACTGAGTTATTATGATCGTATTAGATGATTTGTAGAGTTCATATTCAGATTTCCTGGGATACATCTCGATCGTCAGCCGATCGTGATCGTCGATACAGCAGCAAATGTATGATTTGCTCGCAATCTCGCTATGGAACTCGTCAAGATCGGGATCAATCTAGATCAGACAAACAAGCTGTTCGTCACGAGTACTGGATCTATAGAGTCCTCCTATATCAACATATATTGGAACGAGGAATACAAGATCGGGATCAATCCCGAGTCAGAGATCGTATCAGCACTCAAGATGCTCGATATGCGTATCCCCGTGAGGATCGTGACGAGCAACGAATATGTGAAAAATGATGGACCAAAGATAGAAATTGTACTCGGAAAAGACTCTAGAGAATACTTCAAATTCTCAAGTCCAGTGAGCTATCTCCCGAAAATAGAGAATCCTCTCGGATCAGGCAATATCATCTCAGGAGAGAGTAAAAATATACCAAAAAATACCACAACATCAAACACTTGAAGTAAAAAAAATATAGAAAATGAAGCGAAAAGTACAAATACAACTCCCTATAAAATAAATCCTGGTGGATGGGAAGAATTCTAGTTTTTTATCTATCTCTATGAAAACAACTCGCAATATATCTCATTATCGTGAACATTCTAGTGTTCCGTCATGAAGTATGAATACGATCAAATATACTTTTCAACAATTTTTTATGAAATTTTCTCACAGGTCACTTTGGATCAAACTCATCGGGATACTCGCTCTGATGTGAGTATTTGGGATTATAGTACTTTGGGGATTTTTTCTCAGAGGAACTCCAGATATCGCAACACTCGAGACAGGAGACTACTTCCGAGAGAGTACAACCATATATGACAAGGATGGGGGCATCATCTATAGTCTATTCAAGGATGGCAAACGCACCTACGTCAACTCTGATGCTATATCTCAGTCGCTCAAAGATGCTATCATCAGTACTGAAGATAGGACATTTTTCGAAAATCCTGGAATAGATATCATGGGGCTCATCCGAGCTGGTGGTAAATATATCCTTGGATCCAATGATACCGTCAAGTGAACCTCTACGATATCACAACAATTGATCAAAAATACACTCCTCACGAATGAAAAATCAATAAAAAGAAAAGTGCAAGAAATGTATCTCTCGTATCAACTCAATAATACCTATTCCAAAGAGAAAATACTAGAAATGTACTTCAATGCATTTTCTTTTGGATACAATGCCAATGGTGTCGAAGAGGCGTCACGTACCTATTTTGGCAAAAGTGCTAAAGATGTCTGACCACTAGGAGCGACTATACTTGCCTCGCTCCCGAAGTGACCAACCTACTACTCTCCCTATCTCCATAAGGATAGACTCATGGGTAAGCTCGATGTATATCCAGTCGGCGATATCAAATCGAGCAAAACAATCATATCCCCTGATGATCGCAAGGTCTATGCTCCGATATATACAGGATTCAGATCATATCTCTCTGGAATGACGATGACTCGGTGAGATGATGGACTCACGATCTGTGGCGTCAAAAAGGATTCTATAAAAAATAATATATTTACTCCAAATGATACAGGATGTGTAGATGTGACTTTCAATCAGGTATTGGATTTTGTATGAAGTATTGCTATAACTGGTACTATCAATGCTGGAGATATCAACTGACTCTACACGATAGAATACACTATATGACGCAAGGACTTCGTTGCTGCACAGATGCTCGAAGATGGGAAAATAGATGGAAAAATATTCCAAAAAATACTCTATGACGGTATCGAATTCGAATTCAAAAAATATAGTGAAAATATCAAGTTTCCCTACTTTGTGATGTACGTCAAAGAATATCTCGAGAATAAATACGGTAAAGATATAGACGTAACGAGTGGACTCAAGGTCTATACAACTATCGATCCCAAGCTCCAGACCTATGCTGAAGAAGCTGTCAAAAAGCAAGTCGCTATCAACAAGTCTCAATATGGAGCCAATAGTGCAGCCCTCATCAGTATGGACAATGTCAGTGGGCGACTCCTCTCGATGGTGGGTGGTCCTGATTATTTTGATGTAGAAAATGGGGGCAACAACAATATGACGACTGCAGTGCGTCAGCCTGGGTCATCATTCAAGCCGATTGTCTACTCTCTCGCTATCGCCAAAAATCCTATCGGACCAGGGAGTCCAGTCACTGATGCACCAACCGCATTCGGAAAATGGCGACCAGATAACTATGATCGTGGATTCAAAGGAGTGATGTCACTTGAGACAGCTCTCGGCTACTCCCGCAATATCCCTGCTATCAAGATGTACTATCTTGCTGGTCAAGAAGAGGCTATCATCAACTATGCTAAGTGACTTGGTATATCTACTCTCAAGGAGAATTTTGGTTATGGAGCACCTCTCTCTATCGGAACTGCTGAGGCTCGCCCTATCGATATGATGCAGGCGTACTCAGTATTTGCAAATAACGGACTCAAAAAACAACTCTACATGATCGAGAAGATCGAAGATACTGATGGCAATATCATCGAAGAACACAAAGATGTCATCTGAGAAGAAGTGATGAATCCAGCTGCAGCCTATATCATATCCAAGATTCTTTCAAATAATGATGCTCGTCCAGAATCATCTTTTTGGAGATCAGCTCTCTCGATATCAGGACGGAGTGTCGCTGCAAAAACTGGAACCTCTAACAAAGATGTGAGCAAGTGGTGAGAGAAAAAAATCCTCCCCCGAGATCTCTGGACGATCGGATTCACACCTCAGATCACTACGGTTGTCTGGGCTGGTAATATAGATGGCAAGGAAACCAAATGAAACTGTGATGGACTCAACTGTGCTGCAGCAATATGGAAAAACTATATGGCCTATGCCCTCAAGGATCTCCCAAAAGAAGAATTCAAAAAACCAAAAAATATCTATACCTATAATATCTCCAAACTCTCTGGATATCTCGCAACTGCCGATACCCCTGAAGATATGGTCAGATCTACACTCATGGCAGTCAAACTCGATACCTACGATAGTGGACTCGGATCAACTGATATAGACACACTCTGTAATGGCGTAGCAACTCCAGAGACCCCAGTAGAGTCTCGCAAAACAATCTATATCCCTACTCAAAAACCCGTAATCGATGGGTATGATCCTGAGTGGTTCGCAGGATTCCTCACTGCGGCCAAAAAATGAATCACAGGCACTGGAGAAACAAATGAAATCAGCAAAGAACCCTGCGTGAGACCTGGATGAAGT
>JAYSSB010000169.1:0-2921 GCA_043720755.1 Candidatus Altimarinota bacterium
AAAACTACCTCAAGCATGATAATGAGGATATCGGTTGCGAGTATCCAGAAATACTGTCCGAGTCTACTCGGAAAATAGATCATAAAAAATATCTCGACCAATATCGTGATACAGAGGATGATCTGAGTCGTGATCGACCAGTTAAAAAATGAGATAAAATATTTATCTCAACAACCGAGATTCTCTGATAGGAGTGACGTGTCATCAGATATACTCGCAGAACTCTGTATCTCTCGGAAATGACGAATATAGCTCCATGATGATATAATCAATATGATACTCATCAGGACATTACCACTGATGATCGTATACTGTATGGCTGGTATGGCAATACTCGATACTGCGATCGATATACTCGCTATCGAGAGAGCGAGTATAGTCAGTGGGAGCCATAGGACGAAGAGTGCATAGATCCATGATCGTTTCACGATGAGTATACGAGCATATCACTCTCATACGAGACGATCGACGAGATCTGTCTCCCCTCCTATGCGAAACGACTTGAATAACCAACCATAGATGCTGTGAAATGGAATCATAAATCTATTATAGGCAATTTTGTATATTTGCAAATCAAATAGAATCTATAGATATTTTATTTATAGAGTACGGTAGATATTTTTCTCTACAAAATCAACGACTTCAAGTGGCGTATACTGAGACTTCCTGAGAAAATAATCAGCACCGAGTTCTCTGACTTTTTTCTCCTCATCGACTCACTCAAGATTGCTATTGACGAGGATGATCGGACGTATACTGGTATTGTTTTTGAGTGTATGGAGTACCTCGAATCCATCCATATGCGGCATCATTATATCGAGGATGATGATCCCTGGCTTGACTTCTGCGGCTTTGGCGATACCTGCGAGACCATCGTTGGCCTCATATATCTGATATCACTTCGACCGGAATCCTATGACATACATCTCTCTGAGATCATCATTGTCCTCTATTATCAGGATATTTTTGTTTTGCATGGTTTCACTGGTTTCAGGATTACTCAGATTTCCGATTTTTTGTACGAGATCTGCATCCGACATACTCGCTGGGAATACGGATATATTGGGATGTTCCCCTGCTGGGAGAGCTATGTCATCGCCACGTATGATCACTCGACACTTAGCTCGCAGGGCTGTATCGAGATGCTCTTGTATCACAGCGTTCTCACAACAATCGATGATAATAGCATCAGGATCAGATATGCTGATATACTGGATGAGATGTGACATATCATAGGTATAGTGTATATGATGCCCGTTCATGATGAGGATACCGATGAGACTCGGATCTTTGGTAAATACGATGCAATTATGTAGAGTGTGTATCATGGTTGATAGGTAAGAAAAAGGTAAAAGTACTTCATTGTCATACAGTCGACTCGACTCGGATATTGCCTCCGAGGAGTTGTATGATCTGTTTGCAGAGGTGGAGTCCGAGACCAGTACCATGGATACTTTTTTTGGTGTAGTTTGTATTGTCTGCTTGGTTGAATTTTTCGAATATGTGGTCGAGTTTGTCATATTCGATTCACTTCCCACTATCAGATATAGCTATGGCTATATTCTTGTCATCGCTGGATATAGTGATCTCTACATGCCCACCGGTATCCGTGAATTTGTAAGCATTGGAGAGGAGATTGGTTGTGATGAGCCCTATTTTTGATCCGTCGGTACTGATTGTATTCCCAGTGTATTCATTTGTCAAAGTGATCTCTATTCCCTTTTCCCTATATAGTGTTTTAAAATTTTCTATACAAGAAGAAACTATTTCTACCATATCTGTTTCTGATGGTATGATCTCAAATCTTCAAGCTTCAATCTTCGAGATATCTAGGATATTGTTGACGAGATCAATGAGAGATTCTGTGCTGGTATAGATTTTTTGCATATAGGTACGAGCCTCTGGTGCCAGTGATCCAAATGTATCCTTGAGAAAGAGATCAGAATATCCCTTGATGATCGTCATCGGAGTACGTAACTCGTGTGATGCAATTGCGAGAAAATTGTCCTTGTTGTGATCGATTTCTTGGAGTCGTTTGTAGGCTTTTTCGAGTTCTTTGTTTTTTTGATTGAGGATACTGGTTTGTGATCTGACCTCGTTCTGGAGGGCGTGGTTATACTCGAGGATCTGGAGTGCGAGTGCGACTTTCGGGATGATACGATGGATGATCTTGATTTCTTCTTCCGTCATCGTATGGGATGACTGCTTGATTCACAGTACGAGGAACACTATACTCCCTTCTCATTGATTGATCGGGAATACCGATTCTCAGAGGCTCTGCACCTCGGCGTATAGGCTCGGAGTTTCTCATTCGACATCTTCCTGTTCTATCTCAGAGGCAAACAATGGTCTCCCGTATTTCTCAAAATAGATCACACACTGAGGATATCGCATCGTAGATTGGGCTGATATGAGGAGTACTTTTTTGATGCCAAACCCTTTCCAAAAGAAATTTTCTAGATCAGATATGAGCTCAATCCCTGTTTTGTATACTCATTTTCGAGCGAGAAATAGATTCATTTCTTTCTTGAGACTGATGAGTGATGATATGAGAAATATCGATGATATATACTTGGAGTTGTAGAGTCCCAGTGCGATACCAGCTGCAGTGAGCCAGAGTACCACCTCTACTCCATGGAATCCTGGAACGTACCCAAAGTACATATATATCCCATATCCGAGTCCTATACTCACCCCGATCGATAGAGCGAGTATAGATGTCATACGTAGGAGCTGTAGTATCGCATAGCGAGCATCAAAGAGGTGATGTATCAATATCGCATATCCGATGATCACGGGGTAGAAACTCATCAATATACTAGCATAGGGATATATATCAAATCAGAACAACGGGATATATACAGCGTATCCTCCGACAGCCCCCATCGCTATCCCACTCGCAAAGAATAATATCTTCCTCT
>JAYSSB010000170.1:0-2917 GCA_043720755.1 Candidatus Altimarinota bacterium
GGTCACTCAGCTACAACATATCTTTGCCTAATACTACAACTATCTCATAATCCCTATCCATATGGAAAAAATAGACTATAGCCTCCCAACAGAAGGTATCAAACTCAAAGCTACAACACCATCAATCTCTGAAATATCAGAGAGAGAGAGAGAGAGATCAATAGAAAAACTCAAACAAGGAGTAGAGGCAAGTTCTCAGTCTCGCAGTAAGGTAGTGAGTGTATTCGAGCGTGCTGGTAAGCCACTTTCATTGTCACTAGATACCAAACCGAGTAAATCTCTTCCAATCAGTATAGAATCAGGAGTTGAGAAAGTAAGCTATGATCCAAAATGAAATAATGCAGATACTGGAGGTGTGATACCAGCTTTCACGTATGGAGATAGGCAAGTAAGGGATGCTCAAGGAGAAGTATGAGATGCTCAAGATAGAGTAGATAGAAACTGACGTCAAGTTATACTCGCTAATCAGCAATATATAGATGCTCAAAATGCATACAATCAAGCCCAGATAGACTCAAATAATTTTTATAATAATCCTGAGAATCGTGCAGCACTGACTCCAGGATGGGATGCTCTCGACAACTGACAAGCTCAGTGGACATACAATAGGAATAATTGATGGATTTTGGTAGCTACTCCCAATAGTCCTATCTCCCAATCCACTCTAGATCGCTTTAATACTGTTTCACAATCTGGAGATCAATTAAACTATAGGGTAGATCAAACCTATAGAAATCAGATCAGTGCTCAGGATCGACAACAATATATCATCGATGGGCTCCAAGAAAATCAAAGATACCTCGACTATACTCGAAATATCCTCTCTACAGAAGAACGCAATCGATATAGATATATTGCTTGAGGGATTGATTTCGATAAAAAAGTATTGGAATCAATGAAAATATTCACAGAACTCTATGGGAAAAAATACTCGAAAGATGAGATCATAAATCAATATATAACTCATTCGATGCTCTCGGATGACTCATGACACGTATACAAAAATGAGGTATCATCACAGAAGCAGATTATAAAAAAGAAATTGGTCTCATTGGTGCCTCCCTCTCGAAAGAAGAAAAAATGATATTCCTTGGACTTATCGGTGCCAATCTCAATAGTCTCACCTACAATCAGGATATGGCAAGATCTGGTAATCTCGGTGCTGTGAAACCATTTGAGAGTATGCAGGCTCTCGCTAGTGCATTTGCATCTGGAAAACAAGTCCCAGCATGAGTATGCTGATCGATCCATATAGCTGTAGCAAGTATGGCAGAATCATGGGGAATCCCAGCTGGTACTATGACTGTATCGACTGGTGGAGTATGACATGTCGTTGCGATCCTCGATATAGATGGCAAAAAAGTAATATCAGATTATGGTAAGATCTATACAGCAAAAACTATGGAAGAGCTCATCGATACCTATGCAATCGGTAATAAATGAGCGGTACTCAAAAACTATATCACAGATGCAAATGGGAAAATCATAGGCCATATCGATACTCCACTGACCAAGGCATTCCGCAGAGAAACTCTCTCTGAGCTAGATATCTCACGCTATATAGCTGATGGATGAGCCGCTCAAGACGGAGTCAAGATCAATCTCTATGGAGATCGAAAGGGTATCCGTGGACAACATACACTCCAAAATGGAGTCTATCTCAGATGATCCTATACAGAGGCAACTCTGATAAAGTGAGTATCAGCAAAGACGATCAAGGCTGCAGTAGGCAAAGAGTGGAAAGATATCGATCTATCTAGTGGATGGAAGTGATCGAGTATGGCAGAGCTCAGTATTGCACAGTCACGTCTGAGCTATAGTGGAGTCAAGAGTGAGCAGAGGGCTAATGTCCTACAGGCTCAAGCATGATTCCGCTGAGAAAAAGATCTAGGAAACGGATCCACTTTATACGCTGGAGCTGGAGTACGAATAATATGACAATGATCCAAACCAGGATCACCCGATTATGCGACTCTCGGACCTCTCGGTACTGGTGTATCTGCTGAGGCTGGACTCAATACTGTCATATGAATCAATCATCAGATTAGCCCAGATACCAAGATATCAGGAGAATATGGTATACAGACACATAAGTGACCAAATGTCCAATGACTCTCCAAAAAAGATCTCAATCCCCTCGGAGCTGGATATAGTGAGAGTACGATCAAGCTCGGTGTAGAAACAAAGATAGGATCAGATAGTATCCTATCTAGTACCTATACGAATAAAAAATGACCAATCAGTGAAGAAAAAACTGTCGGACTCGGATATTCGACCAATAATATTGGAGTAAATATAGAAAAAGCTCAAATAAGATGAACTCATATATTCGGAGCTACATCTCAAGATATCATACGAGCTCGTATCGAAGGGAAACTATCTGAAAATGGCACTTGGTTCCTAGGATGAGAGAAATGATGAATAGAATGAAAAAAGGTAACTGCTTGAGCAAAGTGGACATTCTAAAATAGAATTCTCGTACAATCTATGTATACGAAAATTCGCAAAAATACTAATATATATATAAATTATAATTTTCTAAATAAGTGATAGCATCCTGATGCTGTTATAAATATTTGACACTCGGGGAGATATAGCCTACAATAGACATAAGATTTATATATAAATTTTTGAAATATGGCAACAGACGTAGTCCCTACTCTACTGGAAGAGTGTAAGTCTCCGGGTCAATCACTCAATATATGACTCGCATGCAAACGACTCATGGTAGCAGTAGCAACAGCAGCAGCTCTACATGGATGAGCGAGTGCCCAGATAACCATAGTCAGTCCTGCCGACTCCGCTATCGCTGCGGCGGCAAAAGGCTATTGACAAGAGGCAATACTCAAGGATGGATCAAAGATGAGCTTTGCGGAAATTGCTCGATTACCATCAGATAAGAAAGATGATGTGTTGG
>JAYSSB010000171.1:0-2910 GCA_043720755.1 Candidatus Altimarinota bacterium
CCCCGAAGTCGATATCATAGTACCAACCCGTATCGATATCAGGTCATATGGCGAGTTTTGCATCTGCACCCACGACCATGCGAGTGGCTTGGGCCATGATGTGGGAGAGAGAGTGGCGGCGAGTAGAAATTGGGAGAGACATAGGAAGTTGAGTTAAGAAATTATTTTGATTTTCAAGTTAAGTTGTTAGTAACATTTTTTCAGTACCGATATGATTTATATCTATCTATACATACAGAAATATAGGACCACCACATCCAAATATATAATATAATTATTAATATATTTCAGTTTCGTTTACTTAATACAAATAGTATAGTTATTGTTAATAGAAATATTCCATATAAGATATATTTTATATTTCCAAATTTTTCTTCATGTTTTGGTCATTCATTCCACCAGTGTGACATAGTTTATTTTTGTTAAAATATAGAAATGTTACTGTTATACCGAGTCAATAGGAACAAAAGATTTGGAGATTTGGAGATTTCTGATATACTGGAGTTACAAAAGTCTTCGGACCCTGAGGTTCTCTACGTAAGTAGGGAACCGTTTTTTATAATGTGAGGAGATTTTTGAGTTTTTCTTTGAGTAGTGTGAAGTCTTCTATTGCTGCATATCATATTTTTCTCACTATCCTCTTGGTATCGAAGAGTCTAATCTGTGAGAGGATTGCAGTAGATATACTATTACCATGATGGAATGAGAAATAGTATTTTCATTCGCGTACTTTGCTCGTGAGAGGTATACCGATAAAGGTCTGAGTTCAGAATTTTTTGAGTACCAGAACTGGTCTTTCGAAGAGCTCATTTTTTCCATTTTGCTCGAATCCGATATTCTCACCGATACTCGTATAACATATTTCTCTCTCATTCACGAAGATCGAGTGTTCTTTTTTATTGAGCTCATTTTTAAGTATATGCCAATTTTCGAGATTTTTCATAAATAATTTTGATATATAAAGGAAAAGGATATATTTATTCGACTAAATTGCCAAACGGCACTTGAGATCGCCCTTACGAAAGTGAGGGTTTTCGCTTTTATTTCTTACAGAACTTTTTATCTACATATTTCTTACTCATTTTTCCAGTTTTCGTATTTTTTACGAGAGTATAACATCCTCACTTTTTACCAGTAAAATACTTGATAGCTGGAGTTTTTGGAGTAGTCATTGTTTTGGTAGTTTTCATACCGATCTCGCCTGAGACGCTAGCAGCACTGGCGAGTATAGGAAATAGGAGTGCGAGGATGAGAGCGAGGATTTTCATAGGAAAAAGTTAAAGAATGGCTAAAAATAAAAACTCCCACGATTCGTGGGAGTTTGTAGTTATACAAAAAGAGCCTTACGATATCGTCGGGAAAGGAGAATATGTGCTCGTGCCAAGTCATGTGACCATGCCTATGGGTTGGTTATAGATTGGGATGAGTATATCGAGAATTATCAGATTTTCAACTTATTTTATAGGAGTCAGACTCTCTACCTGTGATTGTATTTGCTGAGTAATATATCAAATCCCATCGGGACACACAGTATATGATATCTGTCTGTCGTGAAGCATAGATGCCTGGTGTTGCACTGGTGGTCGATCTGATGGAGGTACTATAGGAGTATTTGAGCTCATAGAGTTTTATAAAAAGGAACTTATAATCAGTTCCCTCATAAAAGCAAGCATTTTGTATGAATTTTGTGTGAGTATTATTTTCTCATATATTCTTCTCATCGTATCGTGATCTGTCGTCCTCGTGGTGTCCGCTCGATAAATCCGATCTGCAGGAGATATGGCTCGACGACATCCTCGATAGTGGCGATCTCCTCCCCGATCACAGAGGCGAGAGTAGAGAGCCCGACAGGCTTGCCATGAAATGTATCGATCAGATGCGAGAGGAGTTTGCGATCGAGTATATCGAGACCATGAGCATCCACTCAGAAGCTGTCGAATATAGCTTCGCATTCAGATTTTGACTCGATCGACTTACCGACCGTCGCATAGTCACGGAGGATCTTCGCATATCTGTTTGCTATGCGTGGAGTGCCACGAGACCGGAGTGCGATCGCCATGATAGCGTCATCAGATATCGCTGAGAATCCGAGTATCGAGAACGATCTCTTCACGATCCGAGCGAGATCTGCTGGTTCGTAGAAGTCGAGTTTCATCACATTGCCGAACCGATCACGGAGAGGATTGGACAGACTCGATAGCCGAGTCGTTGCACCGATGAGCGTGAATCTCGGGATATCCATACGGACACTCGTCGATCCAGTCCCAGAGCCGATCATGATATCGATCGTATAGTCTTCCATAGCCGAGTAGAGGATCTCCTCGATCTGAGGACGGAGTCGGTGTATCTCATCGATGAAAAGAATTTCCCCTTCAGACATACTCGTGAGGAGCGATACGATGTCAGATTGCTTCTCGATCGCAGGCCCACTCGTTGACTTGATCACTGATGCCATCTCATGAGCGATGATCGTCGAGATCGTCGTCTTACCGAGACCTGGAGGACCATAAAAGAGGATATGCTCGAGAGTCTGTTTACGGATTTTTGCTGACTCGATCGCGACTGTCAGATGCTGCTTCATCTGCGTCTGTCCGACGTATTCGGATAGTCGCTGTGGTCGGAGAGATATCTCTGATATGATATCCTCTTCACGTGACTCAGGCTTGATCACTCGGTTGATATCAGGGGATTTGGAGGATTGGATGGACATATAGAAGTATTATATCCAAAAAATCAAACCAACAAAATAAAAATCTAAACTCCAGAGCCAAAAGGTGCCTGATTTTTGACAAAAAAATAAGAGAAGGATATAATATATAGGTATTAAACTTATATTTTGTATACTAATTGGAAGTTATCATCAAATATGCCAGATTATGACTGATGGAATCAGGAGATTTTTGAATGATG
>JAYSSB010000172.1:0-8106 GCA_043720755.1 Candidatus Altimarinota bacterium
CGTGGAAGCTATCAAAAAATGATGCCTCGCACCAGAGACTCTCGTTCTCAAAATCTGAGCGAGAGTAATGTTTGTGAAAAATAATTTTGATGGAGGATACGTCAATGGATCGATAGGACATATCGTCGGGAGATATGAGTGACTCCCGATCGTCGAGCTCACAGATGGGACTCGTATCATCGCTGACTATATGGACTGGTCGATCGAGGAGAATGGCAATATCAAGGCAAGTATCATCCAGATCCCACTGCGTCTCGCCTGGGCGATCACCGTCCATAAGTCGCAGGGGATGACGCTCGATACTGCCGTCATGGATCTAGGAGATGCATTTGTCCGAGGGCAGGGATATGTTGCACTCTCTCGTGTCCGATCACTTCAGTGACTGATACTGAGAGGATACAATCCGATTGCTCTCCAGATCGATCCACGAGTCCGAGACTATGATGAGATCCTCAGAGCAACCTCACTCGCCGTAGTCACAAAGCTCTCAGAAATATCTGAGAGTGAAAAAGAATCTAGAATCGAAATTGCAATCAAAAAACTTGGATGAATACTTCAAAAGATCGACCTTGATTTCGTAGATCCAAAACGTACCAAGCTCCCAACTCATGAGGAGACCTATGCACTGATCCTCACCGGCAAGTCACTCGATGATATTGCGGAGATACGCAATATCAAGATATCAACTATATTCTCACATATCGAGAAGCTGACTGAAGAAGGGAAGATCATCGATCTCTCGTCTCATAGACCCGATGATAGTGATCGACTCTCGGATATCCATCGAGCATTCGTCGAGGTAGGTACTCTCTCACTCTCTCCCGTTCGTGAGTTCCTCGCAAGTCTGCACGATGAGGACTATACCTATGACGAGCTCCGTATGGCTCGACTTTTTCTCTCTCTATCCGATCGGACGAAGATCGAGTCACAGATGCTCTATGAGAGTGAGTGAATCTAATAACTATCAACCCTATGAAAAAACAATTTGCACTCCAGATCTCAGATCTCAAAAAAACCTATCCAAAATGAACAGAGGCTCTCAAGTGAGTTTCATTTGAAATAGAAAAATGAGACTTCTTCGCATTGCTCGGGCCAAACTGAGCTGGTAAGTCGACTACTATAGGTATTATTTCAGGTCTCGTGAACAAGACAAGTGGGAGTGTCATCATCGGCGGACATGATCTCGACGACTCAGGTGCTCGAGCGAGACTCGGCGTCGGTGTAGTACCTCAGGAGTTCAATTTTGGGATATTTGAAAAAGTGTATGATATCGTCCTGGCTCAGGCAGGATACTATGGTATCTCTCCAGAAGTCGCAAAGCCAAATGTCGAGAAATATCTCAGGGCACTCGGTCTCTGGGAAAAGCGAAATGCAGCATCTCGGACTCTCTCGTGAGGGATGAAAAGACGTCTCATGATAGCTCGAGCACTTGTGCATGATCCACACCTCCTCATCCTCGATGAGCCAACAGCCGGAGTCGATATCGAGCTCAGACTCGGGATGTATGAGTTCCTCAGACAACTCAATGAGTCGGGAGTCACGATCATCCTCACAACCCACTATCTCGAAGAGGCGGAGAGCCTCTGTCGCAATGTGGCGATCATCGATAAGGGGACTATCGTGAGACAATGATCGATGAAGGAGCTCCTCGCATCGATGGAGGATGAGGTCGTGAGTATCGAGCTCGACAAGAGCTATATAGGCAAACAACTAGAGTCGTATGCTCCGAGTATCGTAGATATGACGATCGATCTCACGGTCTCATCGATACATACTCTCGATACAGCGATACATATCCTCCAACAATCAGACTACAAGATCAAGTCGATCAAGCCAAAAAGTGGGAGATTGGAAGAATTCTTTCTCAAAAGTATAGGAAAATAAAAAATGCCCTCATGGGCATTTTTTTTATTACTTCGTTGGATCTACTAGTTCTTTTTTATTGATCACTTCTGTTTCCTTTTTCCATGTTACTACTGGTGGGACATAGGGAGTATGATTATCTTTTTCAGAGACTGATTTTTTCGATGATTTTGACTTGATATCTGGGGCTCTCGCAGGCTTGTCACCGACATCATCCCAGGTACGAGTCGATACTCGTGGAGCACTTGACTTGTCCCATGCGGATCCGACTCACTTGTATCCAGTTTTGCTCTTCTCGAATCCTATTCCAGGTTTTTTCGATGTTGGATCCCAGCTCGATCGGCGAGTCTCTCACTCATACGTTGCTGTCTTGTCGAACGTATTGCGAAAACTCCCTCTTGCATCCGACGGAGCTATATCTTTTGTTGGTTTTGTGACTCTATAGTCTTGGGCTTTATTTTTACTGAAGCTTCGCTCGGATTTCTTCGTCACTTTTCTCCATTGGAGCTTTGATTCTGATCACTCGGCTCGTTTTGGTTTTTTTTCATTGGATTCTCTTACCCATGCAGGGATAGATTCATCAGATATACTATATTTTCACTTCGGACTCGCTGATACTACGCGTTCCATCTTGTAACTTGGTTTACGAGTTTTTTTGGCTATTTCAGGGAGACCCTCCATCTCAGTTACTGTATTTTTCTTCACTTTTTTAGATCCTGTTTTTGAGTCTTTGAGTTTACTTTTGCTAGATCCTGTTTTCATCTTGCCTGAGTATATTTTTGGAAATTTCTGGGATTCCATGAGTGAGTGGATTATTGATTATGTCTAGATAGTACTCCATATGGATTTTTTAGCAAGTTGGTAGGGTAGTGCTATTTATTAGTTTTTACTCGGAAACAATGTCTCTCGTGATCACTTACCATCCCACACGACTGCATGAATGCATAGCAGATAACGGGTCAGACAAACGTGAATCCGTATTTTTTCAGGTCTTTCGAGAGTTGAGTCGAGATATCCGTATGAGTCGGAGCATCTCGGTAGTTACCCCAGATATTCACGATTGGCTGACCGTCTACATAGTTCCAGAGAAATCTATCGAGTGAGCCATGATCACTCACGATCTTCTGGTAGGCGAGAGCATTTTTCCGCACACCGAGGGTTTTGAGACGATTTTTCACCACGCCGAAGTCTTGAATACGTTTGAGAAGTTCATCATCAGTTTTGGATATGATAGTCTCTATATCGAAATTCCAGAAACATTTCCGATACTCCTCTCGTCTATTGAGTATGAGTTCCCACGTGACTCCTGCCTGAGCTCACTCCAGACAGAGGAGTTCGAATAACGCATGATCGTCATGTATCGGTACTCCCCACTCTGCATCATGATAGGCGATATAGAGAGGATTTTTGGGATTGGCCCAGCCACAGCGGAGTTTTTCGGTCATATATGATGATTATTTTTTCTTCGATGGTGGAGTATAGTTGAAACTGTATCCCACAGATAGCCATACCACTACCATCGAGAGATTGAATATTACCTCACCTATATCCTTGTCTACGCTATAGAAATAGATATATCATGCATTGAGGAGATATACAGCTGAGACCATATACCAGAGAAACATAAAGTTTTGAGGCTTTTCAGGAGGAGTAGGAGTTACTGTCATGAGAGAAATTGTGATGAGATAATAGAAAGAGTATATTCTTTTTCTCTTTTTTGCAAATTCCCAGTATTTTCCTATACTCTTTTTATCACTTCATTTTCTAAACTACTTCCCATGAATCCATCACAACTCTGGGTCTCCTACTCGACTATCGTCCGCAAAGAAGTCTCTCGGTTTCTCCGAGTATGGAAACAGACGATCGTCCCACCCGTCATCACGACAACTCTCTACTATATGATATTCGGGCAATTTATCGGATCACGCATCGGAGAAGTCGGCGGACTCTCGTATATGGAGTTCATCGTGCCAGGACTCGTGATGATGTCGATCATCATGAACTCATTCTCTCATGTGGTATCGTCGTTTTATATGGCAAAATTCCAAAAAACGATCGAGGAGATCCTCGTCTCACCAACGCCATACTGGATCATCATCCTCGGTTTCATCACAGGAGGTGTCATCCGTGGCATGGTCACTGGAGCAATCGTCCTCGGTGTAGCTCTACTTTTTGCTCCTGTCACATTTGCTCATATCGGACTCACATTCCTTTTTGCACTCCTCACTTCGCTTCTCTTTGCTCTCATCGGACTGCTCAACTGACTCGTTGCTGATAGCTTTGACTCGACATCGGTAGTTCCCAACTTCGTCCTCACGCCACTCACGTATCTCGGAGGAGTGTTTTACTCGATCACGATGCTCCCACCTATCTGGCAAACGATATCTCACGCGAATCCCATCCTCTATATGATCGACGGATTCCGCTATGGGATGCACTGAGTATCTGATATCTCTCCGCTCATATCACTCGGAGTACTTGGCTGATTTTGTATAGTATTCTTCTCGATCATCTGGTGGATGTTCTCACGAGGACAAGGAATCAGGAGCTAGAGATAGTAATATAAAAAACTCTCCTGAATACTCGGGAGAGTTTTTTATATTACTTATTCCTCACATATAGTATCTTGTATCTACTACTTCCTCACTCTCGCTCTGTGATATCAAATACTCAGGTCGAGGCGAGGAGGGGGGTCAGCTTGTTGAATCCGTAGTTGCGAGGATCGAAGTTAGGTTGCTTCTTTTGTAGTAGTGTCCCGACATCTCCGAGAAATGCCCATCCATCATCTCCAGAAAGATCATAGATCGTCGCTGATATAAGACGGATGAGCTCTGGAGTGATATCATCGACACTCGTATTTTGGAGTGGGATATCGCTTGCGACCTCTGTATTTTTTGATTCGAGAACTTGTGTCACTATATCTCATTTTTTTATCTTTTTCTCTGGTACTATGGATTTTTTGTTTGCTTCTTTAGTAGGCTTTAGGATCTCGATATAGATGAACCGATCACAGGCAACGATGAACGGCTTGGGAGTTTTTTTCTCACCGATACCGTATACTCGCATACCAGCCTCCCTGAGTCGAGTTGCGAGCCGAGTAAAATCTGAGTCACTCGATACAATACAAAATCCATCTACCTTTTCACTATAGAGGATATCCATCGCATCTATGATCATCGCCGAATCAGTCGCATTCTTCCCAGTAGTATACCCATATTGCTGGATAGGCTGGATAGCATGTTCGAGGAGGAGATCCTTCCATTTGGCGAGTCCAGGACGTGTCCAGTCTCCATATATCCGCTTGATCGTCGGGTTGCCGTATTTGGCGATCTCCTCCATCATCTCTCTTACATAGGCGGATGGGATGTTGTCCCCATCGATGAGGACGGCGAGTCGGATGTCTGTTTCCATTAATAGTATATTAGATGCTCACTTATTCTATTCTCTTTTGCCTTGATTGCAAGGAATCCAATCACATCAAAAATCCTTCCAAATTGTTTGGAGGGATTTTTGATTATCTACGAGAATTGCGACGATCTCGACCTTCACGCTTGATTTCTTTGATTTGATTTTTGAGTCATTTGATCTCAGACTTGATCTCTTGTCTTCGGTCGTATCGATCATCTCTATCATCCTTTCGATCTTTTCTGTCTTCTCGTTTTTCTGCTTTCTTACATTGCTTGAACTCATGATGTCCTGACTGATTGGATTGTCTGACTGATTGTAGTTTTTGGCTAGCTGACTGGAATCCATCACGAAATATCTGATTCGCAGATCTCAGTGCATCGATCTGAGCTGATCCTGTGAGTGTGAGAGCCTTGGTATAGGCGGATTGCTTCACAGTGATGAGTCGAGTGATCTCAGTGGAGAATGCTACCTGAGCTGCCATGAGAGCTGCTTGGTTGACCTGGATAGTTCCAGTACTACAATTGATCCCAGTTCCTGTTGTTCCAGTTCCTGTGACTACACCAGTACTCGTTGTGCCAGTGGATACGATACCCGTAGAGGTAGTTCCAGTTCCTGTCGTTGTACCCGTAGAGGTATTGTCGGCGAAGAGAGCGGGGACGAGGAGTATCGAGGCGATACTACCGATGACGAGAGAATATTTCATATAAAAATAGATAAGAATAAAATAATGATACAATTCGGAAAATTGAGATTATCAAGTAAAATCGAACATAAGAGAGTATCTCACTAAAATCATTTTTTACAAGGCTCTTCACGGTTTTTTCATACAAAAATCACAGAGATTGCTAGACGATTATAGAGTTGGTGGAGGCCACTCTGCTGACCATACACGATTGTCTCTACGATAGAAGATATGATTCTCATCCCACGAGAGTATCTCTCCTTCTACGATCCAGTTGATCTCTCATCATCCTCGATAGACAAAAAATATCCCACCACTCGTCTTGATCCATATATTGCCATCGCGTATCTCTATATCTACGTCGCTATAGGACAACGTAGAGGGGAGAGCTATAGATCTGATGCGACTGATCGGATCTCAGATCCGTCTGATCACGAGATATGGTTGCTCATCTCGACTTCCTATGATATATATATCATCATCGATCAGAGTCGCATATGTGATCGTCGAGAGTGTTGTGATGATAGTATCTACAGACTTCTCTATACTTGTGAGAATTCATCCGGAGTGACTATAGAGATCTGATCCGATGAGTGATATATTGTTGAGTGAGAGGGTATTTTTCTTTTTCCAGGTTTTCTCTATGATACCATCTCGGATGATACTGAGAGATCCTGATTGCTCTATGAGGTCTCATCTGTAGGATATCACACCAGTCATATAGAGTCCTCACTTGGTGAGGATACTCTCAGTCGCAGGACATACGAATGTCCCATCATCATATCGTATACGAGGACACGTATTGACAAAATTATCTATATCAGTACTGACTCTCTCGAGTTTGTTTTTGCCCCAGATGAGTATCCCTGTATTGCTCATGAGGTATCCATCGCCGATACTCGTGAGCGATCCTGTATAGTTGATAGGACTCCTCAGAGACGCCCCTGAATATATATATCTATTAGATGTCTGTATGAGATATGAGTTTTTGCCGAGTGCGAGATGTCCACTCGCTGTATCGAGTAGAGTATAGCGTGGAGTTGGGAGGAGTGAGAGCTTTTCTATGAGGAACGGTTTCTCACGATCGATCTCAAAAGGGAGCATCGCTCATACGTATCCCTCACGAGACACAGACATCATATATTCTCCGTAGTCACTCATGCGTTTTTCATTATTACTGTAGGATCCACTTCCGAGCGTGATCGTTGCGTCTGCTGGAGTGACCTTCACATTGATGATACCGAACGATCTGATCAGATCAGAGACTCATGAGCTCGTATGAGTATCTGAGTCTGATAGTATCCGCTTGAGCCCGAGTCTCACATCGGGATAGTATCCCTGGAAGAAAAAATAGAGCATCGTCGCACACACGAGTACAATCAACCAAAAAACTCTGGCAGATCGTCGCTTTCGGATGATTTCGAGCTGGTAGGATTCGATCATATTGTAGTATTATTTTTTGCTATCTTTTCGTTCCATCTTCTCAGTTGTATCGAATGAGTCGATACGCTTCCCGAAAAACAGACGTATCTGGCTCTCGATCGCAGGTATCGAGAAGAGTGTGAGTGTGAGTACAGGGACGGCAATCCACTGGATCATATTCCATACGTAGTCAAGTGGCGAGAAGTGTGTATATCGACGCATGATATGGATCGAGAGGATGCTCGGTATGATCACTGTCGCGAAGAGTATCGTGAATATGATCGAGCTTGCTATCGGAACCGTGAATGTCGCAAGTGAGTGATCGATCGATGTGAATATTCCTGGTACATATCCGATAAAAAACAACATAAATGGCCCACCTGCCCAGAAGAGATGATTGTAGACGAGATATATTGTTTTTCGTATCTTCTCAGTGGTTTTGATTTTTTTGTTTTGTAGAAACTGTGGGAGCACGAACTCGATATCAGTACAGCCCCATGACCACCGACGCAGTTGCTTATATTGAGACCGGATCGTTCTATAGAGATTTTTTTCATCGACGAGATCCATCTCGCAGATCGCAGGTGTATGGATGATACGAAACACTCCATCCCAGCCAAAATAACTCCTCCAGTATTGCATCCCATCTTCGACGATCGAGTTGAGTGACCAGTAGTTGGCTCTATGGAGACACGTGAGAGACTGTCCATACACGGCAAAGTTGCGATAAA
>JAYSSB010000173.1:0-7859 GCA_043720755.1 Candidatus Altimarinota bacterium
ATCCAACTCCCAAAACTCTTGAACTCCTCCAGTCTATCAATATCCCAGGAGGTGTTGGAGTAGAGATCAAGGTAATGTAGTTTTACAAAACTATTATAACTCAAAATATTACACTATTAAACCTATACTTTTATGTCTCGTGTCTGCCAACTTACCGGTAAAAAAACAGCAGTAGGAAACAATGTTTCTCACTCAATGCGTCATACAAAACGCAGATTCTACCCAAATCTCTTCTGGAGAAATATCAAAGATCCTCAAACTGGAATGGTCATCCGTCTTAGACTCTCAGCAAAAGCTATCAAAACTCTCAAAAAGAAAGGTATCATGTAAAGAGAACTTAGAACTTAGTGCTTAGATCAAGAAAAAGTAACTTCTCTCTAGAATCTGGGTTCTAAACTCTAAATTCTACCCCTTGCCCGGGTGGTGGAATGGTAGACACAGAGGACTTAAAATCCTCTTCCCAAAAGGGAGTACGGGTTCGAGCCCCGTCCTGGGCACCATCAAAAATCCAAAATTTATACTTCTAAAGTTTCTTATTATGCTCAAGATCCGTCTCTCTCGTGTAGGTCGTAAACATGTTGCAAAATATCGTGTTGTTCTCACCGAACATCGTCAGGCTGCAAAACATGGATTCATCAAAATCCTCGGATCATACGATCCACATACCAAGGCACTCGTCATGGACATGGAAGAAGCAGCTTTATACATCAAAAATGGTGCTCAGTATTCTGATACACTTGCGAAGATTATTGCTAAAAAATAAAGGTTTCCCTCGTTATCATTTCGAGGGTTTTTTATATTCTATATACGTATTATGACTGCTGTAGAATTCCTCCACTTCATCGTATCAGCCCTCGTGACGCATACTGCATCTATCGAGATCACTGAGAAAACAGACGAACTCTGAATTCTCCTCTCGCTGCAGGTAGATCCGAGTGATATGGGATCTCTTATCGGAAAATGATGAAAGACGATCGAATCAGTGCGTACGGTAATGCGAGTTTTTGGGTCCAAGGCAGGTACCCGACTCAATCTCCGTATCATCGAAGATGTCGTATCGCCAGATATAAGCAAATAAATTTTACTTTCTTTAGTATTTCAGTATAGTCTATATATCGTATATATTCGACTTTATTGAATAAGGCTCACTTTATTTTTATGAATGTTTTTGATATTATAGAATTCGCAGATATCATTCGCTATGGCATAGCCATGGTGGTAATAGTATGAACTCTTGCTGCCATCCTCTATACGATATGGGGAGGATTTCTCATGATTGTATCAGGAGGTACTGAAGAAAAAGTCAAAATCGCAGTCAATCACATCAGGCATGCTCTCATCGGTATCGGATTTATTGTTGGAGTACTCTTCGTGATACCACTATTTACCCAGTTCATGGGACTCCCATATGGCGAATACGCTCGACCTACGGCTGTATTCGATACAATCAATCAGATATCGGCTCGAGTATTTGGTATGGATGTCGGACCGAGTACGATCCAATCCGTGGAGACGGGGTCATTGCCTCCTGGTTTTTCTGATTTCTAATACTTTATTATGGATTTTTCTTTTGTACAGTCAGTAGCTGCCGCTGGATCAGTCATAGATCCATCAGGATCTTATACGCCTGCAGATATCCTCCGCGTTGGAGTATCACTCGTGGTCCTCGTTGCTGGACTCTGCTCGATCCTCTTCATCGTATGGGGTGGACTCATGCTCATCCTCTCAGGAGGCAAAGATGAGAAGGTAAAGCCCGCTATCAACTCGATCCGCTATGCTGTGATCGGTATCATCGTGATCGTGATTGCTATATTCGTCGCACCGAAGGTATCAGAGATGCTCGGACTCGGGACACACCAATACCTCTCTCCACAGAACATATTCCAAACGATCAAAACTCTCATGAATCAGATATTTGGAGGATGAAACGATACCTACTATGATGGATGATCATCTGGTGCTCTCCCTGCTGGATTCTCCGATTTTTAGTCGTATGTACCATCCAATGATCTTCCTGAAAATGGGAGATTTTTTATATTTTCCCCCACCATTTCCGTTTGCAAATATCCCCCATTTTCATATACTGGATGGGATTT
Organism: Candidatus Altimarinota bacterium; assembly: GCA_043720755.1. Taxonomy (GTDB): domain Bacteria; phylum Patescibacteriota; class Gracilibacteria; order BD1-5; family UBA2023; genus JABFSX01. Next base: position 2,097 of record JAYSSB010000173.1, read on the forward strand.
TTTAATATATTTCTCCTATGTCCGATACTCCAGAATCAGAGGATGATATCCTCCCAGAGATGCCTGAAAATGATGCTAACTCAGACGCTGAGTTCCTCGATCTCCCTACTGCTGATGCTCCAGTAGCATCAGGACCTACGGCTATGATCGGGATGAACTATGATGGAGATAGTGATCGCTCACTCGTGAACGAGATGGAGACCTGTTATCTCGACTATGCGATGTCAGTGATCGTCTCTCGTGCTCTCCCAGATGTCCGTGATGGACTCAAGCCAGTACACCGTCGTGTACTCTATGCGATGTATGAGGGTGGTGTGAGAGCTACGGGCAAGTATCGCAAGTCTGCTCGTGTCGTCGGAGATGTTCTCGGTAAGTATCATCCACATGGAGATACCTCGGTATATGACGCTATGGTACGTATGGCTCAGGATTTTTCTCTCAGATATCCACTCGTTGATGGACAAGGGAACTTTGGTTCTATGGATGGAGACAATGCCGCAGCAATGCGATATACTGAAGTCAAGATGGACAAGCTCGGTGAACTCATGCTCTCAGATATAGATAAGGACACCATCGACTGGCGAGATAACTATGATGCATCTACTCAGGAACCGACAGTTCTCCCAACTCGTATCCCCAACCTACTCATGAACGGTGCAATGGGTATCGCCGTAGGTATGGCAACCAATATCCCTCCTCACAATCTCGGGGAGCTCATCGATGCTTTGATATTTCTCCTCAAACATGAGGCTCCCGATACGGCGACGATCGAGGAACTCATGGAGTTCATCCAGGGACCAGACTTTCCAACTGGGGGTATCATCTACAACAAAAAAGATCTCCTTGATGCCTATATTCGAGGTCGTGGATCTGTGGTCATGCGTGGTCGTGTCGGGATCGAAGAAGGAAAGTGAGGACGTGACATGATCGTGATCAGCGAGGTACCATACCAACTCAATAAAAAAGACTTCGTCGAGAAGATTGCCTCACTCATCGTCGAGAAGATCATCGTCGGTGTATCTGATATCCGAGATGAGTCAAGTAGCGAGGGAGTTCGTGTAGTACTCGATCTCAAGCGTGACGCCTTCCCAAAAAAGATCATCAATCAGCTCTACAAGCTCACTCCACTGCAGACCAGCTTCTCCTACAATATGATTGCTCTCACGGATCGTGGGATGCAACCGAGACTCTTCAATCTCCGAGAGATGCTCCAGGCATTTATCGAACATCGTCGTGAGGTCATCACCCGCCGTACAGCCTATGAGCTCGCTCAGGCAGAGGCGAGGGCTCATATCCTCGAGGGACTCAAGATCGCACTCGACAATATCGATGCTGTGATCCGGACGATCCGAGAATCCAAGACCCGAGAGGACGCACATATGGCCCTCATGGTCGGATTCTCACTCTCTGAGAAGCAGGCAACTGCTATCCTCGAGATGCAACTCCAGAGACTAGCATGACTCGAACGCAAGAAGATAGAAGATGAACTCCTAGAGAAAATTGCACTTATTGCGGATCTCCGCAATATCCTCGAGACTCCATCTCGTGTAGCGACGATCATCGGAGATGAGCTCATCGAGACTCGAGAAAAATATAACAATCCACGTCGTACCGAAGTACATATTGGAGCGATCGGAGAATTCAACCCGACAGATACGATCCCCAATGAAGATGTCGTCGTGACAATGTCAAAAAACGGATATATCAAACGAGTGAAGGCTTCAGCATTTCGTACTCAGCGTCGTGGTGGCAAATGAATCGCTATGTCCGTCAAAGATGAGGATGAGATCGAGACGATCCTCTCAACCAAAAATCACAATACCCTCATGTTCTTTACAAACACGGGTCGAGTGTTCCGTCTCCCGACCTATGAGATCCCAGAGATGCAGCGAACGGCGAAGGGGCAACCGGTCGTCCAGTTTCTCTCTCTTGCCAAGGATGAGTCTATCGCATCAGTGCTTGATCTTACCAATATCCCAGGCAAGCATCTTTTTCTCATCTCCAAGGCAGCTGTCGTCAAACGTATCGATATCGCTGATATCGCTAATATCCGCTCGAGTGGACTCATAGTGATGAAGCCACATGATGGCGATGCCCTCGGGTGGGTACGAGTGACTGATGGTACTGACAATATCCTCCTCGTATCACGGGGAGGCAAGGCTATACAATTCGATGAGAATGATGTGCGTGTCATGGGTCGAGCAGCAGCAGGAGTCCGTGGTATGCGGGTTGCATCGACTGATGCACTCATCGTCGGATGTGTTGCGGGTAAGGAAGCCAAGTATATCCTGACGGTTTCTGAGAATGGTATGGGTAAAATCTCATCACTCGAAGACTATCGTGAACAGGGAAGAGGTGGATCAGGAATCAAGGTTGGAGCAACAACTGAGAAAACTGGAGCTATCATTTGAGCATTTACCCTCACTATCGAAGAAAAAGAATCCAATAGTGTCATCCTGATATCCAAATCCGGACAGACTATCCGTGTTCCTCTCGCTGAGGTCAGAGTCACAGGTCGTACGACTCAAGGTGTGATATTCGGAAAGCTCAAGGATAAAAATGATGCATTCACATCTGCAGCGGTATCACTCGGTGGTGGCGAGGAAGATGCTGAAAATCTCTCAGAATGAGAAGTGACAGAACTCGCATAATATACCCACAGCATAGAAATACTTATTTATTGTAAGAATGGAATATATTACTATATTCCATTCTTTTCGTATTCTTCACGTACAATTGATTGACTTATATCCTCCTGAGGATACGATGATCATATCCTAATTTCTTCTTATGATACTTTCTCGTATAGTTCTCATGAGTCTCCTCGTGTCTGTATTTGTACCGACTCAGAGTATGATATTTGCCACTGAGAGTCCATCAGTTATTCCAGATTTTTCCTATCGGAGCTTTGCTAGTTGTACCGAACTCGAGTCTACTCTCAAACAGATACTCCCTACTACGTACAATCAACCACGTTTCTACGCGTTTGATACCTCATCCCGAGCTGAGTCCAATTGAGCTGCTACCCCAACAGCATCCAAGCTCGATACTACACCGAGATCAGATACCAATGTCCAAGTCAGATGAATCGATGAGGCAGATACGGTCAAAACTGATGGAAAGTATATCTATAGTTACCAAGAAGGGCAAAAATCTATCGTTATCCTTGATGCGAAAACTCTCAATAAGATAAAATCTCTTCCAATTGCAACTAACTACTCTGGTATACGATTTTATATCGCTCAGAATAAACTGATCCTCACAGCGAGCAAATATGTAAATCTCCAAAATGGTAGTACCTACTGGTATAATACGCAACAAAAATCAGTTGTGTCTGTATATGACATCCGAGTTCCAGCTAAAGTCACTCTCATCCGCAATATTGAGGTAGACGGATACCTCTCTGATACACGTCTCTGAGATACTGGTATCATGACCGCCATAGTCTCTACTACCTATTGGATGCCACCTGTATATCGTACATTTTTTGATGAGAAAAATACAAGTATAGCTCGCCCAATGTTTGACTATAGTTCCAAAAATCTCATTCCTCATATCAGTGATACTCTCTATACTGCGAATAAGCCAACGAGTATCAATCGTCAACTCGGGGACTGTGCAACTCTGGGATCGGTACTTCCGAGTAACAAGACGATCAAAAATTTTAATATCAATCCTACTCTCACATCAATTCTCAGATTCGATATATCGGTCGCTCAGAGCCCTATATCAACTCAAATGCTCCTCTCTGATGCTGGACAGATCCACGTGACTCGTGACTCAGTGTATCTCACATCGAATATGTGGTCTCCCAAGTCGACATGATCGATTTGTCCCCCCAACGCTCGATGTGCAGCCAAGCTCATATGGAACCCTGGATCGAGTTCTACACTCGTGCATAGATTCGCAATAACTAATACAAATATTCGCTATAGCTACTCGAATATCATCCCTGGTTATCCACTCAACCAGTACTCTATGGATGAGGATACTCAGGGCAATCTCCGTATCGTGACGAACCAATCGAACTGGACTGATAGCAATAATAACTCGACTACACGTCTCTCTGTCCTAAGTCCATCAGGAACTATCATCGGTAAGATCACAGATATTGCCCCTGGAGAGACATTTCAGTCGTCTCGTTTTATAGGAGATCGTCTCTATCTCGTGACATTTGAACAGATTGATCCACTCTTTGTCATATCACTCACTGACTCCAAAAATCCAAAAATCCTCGGAGAACTCAAAATCCCAGGCTACTCAACCTATCTCCATCCATATGATTCGGGTCGTCTCATCGGTATCGGATATGATACTCGAGTCAATCAGTGGGGAGGGACGCAAAATGGATGAGTCAAGATCGATCTCTACGATGTATCTGATGTCAAAAATCCAAAACAAGAAGCAACTCTTACGCTCGGAGATGCTGGATCATCATCTGACGCTCTCTGGGATCCCAAACAATTTGTCTACTACAAAGAAAAGAATCTCCTCCTTCTTCCGATGACTCTCATGACCTCTGCAAATGATAAGGAAAATAGTTATCTCTCGAAAGCGGCATTTCAGTGACTTGTCGGGATATCACTCTCTCCATGATCAATCTCTGAAAAATTCCGTATCAGCCATATCCAGAGCTCATCTAGTATTGTAGATATGTGGAAAAAAGATTGTGAAAATCAAATCAAGATGAATAAACAATATCCACAATATGTTCCAAACTATTGTAAGGTATGAGGAACGGTAGATATGTATTTTGCTAACAACTTCTGGAATTATTCAGGAGACTTCATAAATCGTGTCCTCTATGTCGGCGAGAGTCTCTATACTATAGGAGCATCTCGTATTCAGATACAATCTTTTACAGCCCCTACGACTCCGATCGCATCACAAAAATTCCGAATATCGACCTACAATCTGATGATTGCCATCGATGCGATGCCTACATTTGCGAAGTAATCAGTTTGACTTCGTAACTTGTTTCTATACTATAGCCTCATACAAAAGCGATCGAGCGGCCAACACCCGCGATGCTAGGAGCAGAACAGCGAAAGCTCACTAGACCTCCTCGGGAACTCCCGTCATAGAGCATAATCAAGTACGAGCCTCGGTGGCACCTTTCGATACAATCGAACCGAAGCACATGAAATTTTATTTTGTGTGTTTTTTTTATTTCTTAGTACTATTTTGATTATGGCAGGCAAAACAATTACACAATTTCTCGTCGATGGAAGCCCTACAGGCATAAAAACTATTGAACTCTCGAATTGGATCGGGAAGGCAATACAGATACCAAGAGCTAAGCTTAAGGAAGCAAAGAATCGTCCCGAAATGAGCCAGCCAGCTATATATTTCTTATTTGGACAAGATGAAGAATGAAATGATCGGGCATATATAGGAGAGGCAGAAAATGTAATCAATCGGCTTGCTACGCATGATACAGGGAAAGATTTTTGGGATATGGTCATTGTTTGTATATCTAAAGATAATAACCTCACAAAAGCAGATGTGAAATTCCTAGAGGCTCGTGCTATCGAGAAGGCAAAAAAGTCAGGACGATATATATTAGAAAATTCTGTAGAACCAATCTCAAATAATCTTCCAGAATACCAGATAGCCACGATGAATGAGTTTTTAGAAAATATAGACCTTCTCATATCAGCTATTGGATTCCCTATAATCAAAGAAAATATAATTGGTCATAAAATAAACCAAACAATATATTCTACAGACTCACGATGAGCTATAGCTAATTGAATATATACT
>JAYSSB010000174.1:0-7801 GCA_043720755.1 Candidatus Altimarinota bacterium
AGCATATATTTTGCCCATATGCAAAAATCCAAACACTTTGTCGAATAAAAAAGTTTGACAAATACATATATATCTATAATATCCCGAGGAAATTTTTATCCTTTTCCCCACTGTCTCATGATCTGCTACTCTATCAAAAAAGACGGCGAAACCAACGAGAAACTCATTCTCCGCTACAAAAAAGCGTTCTTTCAGACTCGTACTGCGAACCAGCTCCGCAATACTCAGACCCACACTCGCAAGCTCTCATATCGCAAGATCCGTGAGAAAGCAATCATCCGTGAGTACTACCGAGCTGTAGCCAAATAATCTGATTCTCAAAAATAAAAACCCTCAGAATTCTTGAGGGTTTTTGTATGGGATTTGCTACACTGCATCAAAGCTCTTCTTCTCAAATATCCATCCAGCAAGTCCGAGGATGATCAGTGTATAGACGATCGAGAGGGCAAATGCTATAAGATATGTCTCGATATGGACGACTGCCGTAGTGGCGACAAGGTTCTTCAGGTTCAGAGACTCGAGATTGGGGAATATGATGAGCACTCCTCGAGCAAAGTAGGCATATATGGTGCTCCCTGATCTGATCGCATAGTCGAGGATGACGTAGCCTCCATGTCCGATGATCGCACTGGCAACCGTCATGAACATAGCGAGTCATGGCGAGACGATGGTGGAGAAAAACAGACTCAGAGCGAGGAGTGAGACGAGCTTGAGAAATATACCCAATACTGCAAGTAAGAATATGGTATCGATGATCACTCACTGCGAATAGAGAATAGCAATCAATATAGTGAGTTCGATGAGTATCACGAGTGAGAGTACGAGAGAAAATCCTATGAATTTGCCGAATATGATAGATCCTCGTCTGATTGGCTTGGAGAGGATGAGGTAGATCGTACGGCCCTCGATCTCACGAGCGATGAGTCCTCCAGCGAGTAACAGTATGACAGCAAGTCCTGAGAGTTCGAGGAACGAGAGTCAGAAGTCTATGATCACTCTCTTGTTCTCACCGAGTGCGAGTGAGTCGAGCCCGAGCGAGAGTGCTACGAGGATCACTGAGAGAAATATGATCAGTGAGAAAAATCGGTTGCGAACCATCTCACGGAATGTATTGAGGGCAATATTGAACATATTTTTTATTGTAAAAATTCAAGTATCTTCTCTTGCATTATTTTCAGATCATCTGGATCTGCAGCTTGCGATCTTGCATGATCGAGATCATCTATAGAATCAGTAGGTACAAGATGATAGTGACAGTGTGGCACTTCATATCCGACGAACATCGTACACACTCGTTTACATCCTGTTGCTTGCTGTATTGCTGGACTGAGCCTCTTCGCAGCTTGGAATATCGCGGAATAATATGGCTCTGTCACATCTGCAAAATAATCAATTTCAATTTTTGGAACTATGAGAGTATGCCCGAGTCTCTGAGGGAATATATCGAGAAACGCATAGACATACTCATCCTCATAGATCCGATATGATGGGATCTCCTGATTGATGATACGAGTAAAGAGAGTGGACATAGATTAGTTATTGCCATGAGCAAATATTGGAAACGAATGAGGATCAAATATCTTTGATATCAAAGAGCGTCGCTCCATCATTGCAAATAGCAGATTGATGTCTGCTGGCTGCATAGTTTTCAGTTGAAACATGCTATCGAGTACATCTGGATGTACTTCTTGAGTAAGAATACCGTATTTTTGCATTTTTATAAAAATTTAGACTAAAATAAATATAAGTGATATTATAATCACATATTACGGAGTGTTTGTATTACTGTCTGTGGAATTGGGTGTGTTGCAAGAAATTCCTGTAACTTTTTTGGTATTTGAGCAATATAGTCTCAAATCTCGAGAGGTGATGCCGTGAAGTCTAATTTCATATATTATAAGATTACTCAAATAAACTTCTGATTTCCATTCACAAAATCTTTGATACTTTGTGATTTTTTTCATTCTAGCTTTACCTGTTGTATTGTCAATACTCATTCACTGCAAATCACTCCAATCTGCCCATCTACGAGCCTCACAACTTGTCAGACTTTTTCTGCATTTTGTATTTTATACTCTATACTCTGTACTTTTTCTAGGAGTAGCCTCTTCCCCTCATAGTGAGTGAAGATCCCTGGCCATGGCGTATACGCCTGCCATATATGATATATATCTATTGCTGTATTTTCCCAGTCGATGAGTCCATCTTCTTTGTCGATTTTTTTGCAATAGGTCGCCAAACTCGCATCCTGTGGGAGTGGTGTGATACCACCCATCTCGAGCTCACGGAACGTCTGGATCAGTGTCGGTCAGGATATGAGGGCAAACTTCGCAAATAGTGACTCAGAGGTCTCATCGGGATCGATCACGATAGTACGCACCTTGAGCATATCTCACTCATCCATTCACTCGCTCATCTCCATGATCGTGACTCCAGTTTCTTTTTCTCAGTGGAGAAGTGCTGATTGTATGGGGGATGCTCCACGATAGGCAGGGAGGATCGACCCATGGATGTTGATACACATCTTGTGAGGGATTTGGAGCAATTCCACTGGGAGAATCCGTCCATATGCAACAACTATGAAATAGTCACAATCATGACTCCTGAGTTGATCAAAAAATTCTCTATTATCTCGGATCTTGATGGGCTGATAAATTGAGATATTATTTGCGAGAGCGATAGATTTGACAGGAGGTGGCATCAGGATCTGTTCTCGACCAAATAATTTGTCAGGATTGGTCACAGCGAACATGACCTCGATATCTGGAGTGTCGATGAGGTCCTGTAGGACAGTAGCAGATAGGGATGGAGTACCAAAAAATCAAATACGCATATAGGACGATTATAAAAAAACAAAAAATATAAGCAAATAAAATAGGAATGTTTGCATTTTTGATGTCGTTTGGATATACTAGATGCAATTCTCATAACTTGTTCATATATGTTTCATCGACTTGTGATCTCTGTGTGTATCTTTGTTGCTAGTTGTACTCTCCTCTCTGCCGCTCCACTCGATCCCAACGTACGAGATGTAGCCATCGGTGTGACCAGCGGATCTAACTCTATGTTGAACGATTTTGTCTCTCCGATTCGAGGATTTTTCTTTTCGCCTGGAGACACTGGCAAAAATGGAGTACTCGGAGCATTTACGAGTATAGCGTTCAATATCAAGAACTTTTTTATCGCTGTAGCGGTATTGTTCCTCATCATCGGTGTTATCAAGCTCCTCTTCTCATCGAGTGACGAAGAAGAAGTCAAAAAGTGGAAACGCAATATCGTCTGGGTATCGATCGGGATATTTATGATGCAGATAGCTTTCTCAGTATGGAAAACTCTGATACTCACGAATGTATGAGATACGGTCGGGAGTGGTCTTGGATGGCAATTTTGGGTCAATATATTCTCTCCAGTTGTCGATCTCCTACAGATGCTTGCTGCATTTGGATTTTTGTTTATGGCAGTATGGGCATTCTTCATACTCGTGACCGCTTGAGGCGATGAGGAGAAGAGCAAAAAGGCCAAAAATACCATCCTCTATGCAATTATCGGGTTTCTCCTTATACGTATACCATATTCCATAGTGAAGGCATTTTATGGTAGACCTGGTTGTGAATACAGTGCCTGAGGATTCACGTCTGCTGGAGCGTGTGATATCAAGGAGGTGGACTTGCGATGAGGGATTTCGATTATTGGCAAGATTTTCACGTATTTCAACACGTTCCTCTCCGTCATCTGTGTCCTCCTGATCGTCTATGCTGGTTGGCTCGTATTGATCTCTGGATGAGAAGAGGAAAAACTCAAAAAAGCCAAAAATATCATCCTCTATATTGTACTCGGATTCATAGTGCTCGTTGCGAGTCATGCGATCTTCCGATTTTTTATCTTGAAGGGATAGTCCAATACTAGAATATCTTCTGTTCACATTTTTTCTATACTAAAACTCTCTCACGTGTCTCAACTAATTTTTATCTTCATCACGACGCTCATCGTCCTCTCTATACTCTACTGGCGTATGAGACGAGGAACTGCGATGAAGCGATCTCTCGAGATGGTATTCTTGCGAGTGATCATCGCACGCAAGGATAGTGATAGTGATGACCGCAAGGAGACAGTCAAGGATTTTCGTGAACAGATATCTCTCATGGAACAGCTCCTCGCCAGTCTGAAGTCGCTCCATTCCAGTGCATTCACAAGTTGGTTTTTTGGACAAGAGTATATATCACTTGAGTATGTCGCTCATCAGGATGAGCTCTATTTTTATATCGTAGTACCCAAAAAATCCAAACTCGTCGTCGAAAAACAGATCATCGGATTCTACCCCGATTGTCTCATCGAGGAGACTCCTGAGGTCAATATATTTGAGGGGAGATCAGCAGTTCGAGGGGAGATAATGCAGATGAAAAAATGAAACGAATTCCCAATCCGTACCTATACCAAGCTCGAATCAGATAGTATGAATGGACTCCTCTCAGCTCTCGGATCACTCGATCACGATGAGTCAGCCTGCATACAGGTACTCTTGCGTCCTATGGACGATACATGGCAAGATACTATCAAGAAAAAAATCAAAAAAGTAGAAAAACATACTTCGAAACATTTTCATTTTTCTCTCAATCCGCTCGTCTGGATCAGCAATCTGATCAATATCGTCATATCAAACCCTGAGAATTCGATGAAAAAAGATGAACAAACTCCAGATACCGATGAGCCCATCGACGAGGAGTGACTCATGAAAGAAAAAGTCAAAAAAACAGGCTACAAGGCGACCATCCGTATCATCGTCACAGGCAATGATGCTCATAGTACCGATGCTGAACTAGAGAGTATTATTTCGGCTTTTTCTCAGTTTGCCTCTCCAGCGTACAATCGGTTCGAGCCTATGCATCAGAAGAGTCTCTCTCTCCTCATCGAGCACTATATATTCAGACAATTTGCTTGGTGGCAAAAGGCTGCCATCCTCAATAGCGAAGAACTCGCTACACTCTATCACTTCCCTCATAGCAAGTACAACAAGCAACCAGAGATCCGTTGGCAGCGGTTCAAAGTAGTCAAGGCTCCCGTCAATACTCCCAAGGAATGACTCTATATCGGAGACAACGTATTCAGATGAGAATCTAAGCCGATTTTTATCAAAAATGATGACCGATTCCGCCACTTCTATGTGATCGGGCAGACTGGTACGGGTAAGTCGTCGATCCTCCAAGTGATGGCTCGGCAGGACCTCAGGAACAAGAGAGGGATCGCCGTGATGGATCCCCATGGAGACCTCGCGAAGGATCTCCTCAATTTCATCCCAAAAGATCGAGCCGATGATCTCGTCTACTTCGATCCGGGAGACCTCACTCGACCTATGGGACTCAATCTCCTCGAGGCAAATAGTGAAGATGAGAAACAGATGGTAGTTGCTGATGCGACCAACATCATGATCAAGTTATTTGGAAGTGAGATATTTGGTCCTCGTATTCAGGATTATTTTCGCAATGGATGTCTCACGCTGATGGATTGTCCGACAGGTGGTGCAATCACGGATCTCATCAGACTATTCACAGATGACAACTTCCAGAGGGAACGCAGGACCACGCTCAAGAACCCGATCGTGAGAACCTGGTGGGATCATACCTACGCCAAGATGGGAGATCGTGAGAAGTGAGAGATCATACCATATTTTGCTGCAAAGTTCGGACAATTCATCACGAATACCCTGATGAGAAACATCGTCGGACAGACAAAGAGTGCGTTCGACATCGCAGATATCATGAACAATGAGAAGATCCTATTTGCGAGCCTCTCGAAAGGAGTCCTCGGAGACCTCAACTCCAATCTCTTGGGTCTCATCCTGGTATCAAAGATCCAGATCGCAGCGATGAAGCGACAACAGATGATAGCCGCTGATCGTCGGGATTTTTTCCTCTATATCGATGAGTTCCAGAACTACGTCACGGACTCAATCGAGTCTATCCTATCCGAAGCCCGCAAGTATCGACTCGGGCTCGTGATCGCTCATCAGTATCTCGGACAGTTACAAAAGTCCGACGCTCTCACAAAATCATCACTCAACCTCAAGGATGCTATCTTCGGTAACGTAGGAACAATGATGACCTACAAGATCGGTCCTGAGGATGCAGAGATGATGGGCAAGCAATTTGCTCCAGTGTACTCAGATCAGGATTTTGTGAATATGGATAAGTTCAAGGCAGCAATCAAGCTCTCCGTCGATGGACAACCAACTCCAGGATTCTCACTCAATGTCCCACTCCCATGGCTCGAGAAGTGAGACCCAGTAACGGGTAATGCTCTCAAAGAGCTCTCACGGCTCAAGTACGGACGAGAAAGGGAATTCGTAGAAAAAGAAATCATATATCGTATCGGTTCTCAATGATAATACCATGACACTTCGCTCGCTCACATCCTGAATCCTCTCGATACTCCTCATCTCATCTGGACAGATGAGTATTGTCATTGCTCTGGAGACTCCAGTAGCAGGCAGGCCTCAGAGTTACGCCGAGTATCAGAGTGAGAGTGACAAATACTGTGAAAGTGATGAGAGAACTTGGGCAAAAGATAGATCCCTCGTAGGCAAGATCGACTATAGTGAGTTCGATGCGAGAGCTGTGAATGCAACACTCAGCAAGTGGCGGAACAATCCTGATACCAGTAGTGAAGAAAAAATCCGAATTAAACAATGACTCGATCCAGTTCGTATCGGAGAATATAGTGGATTCAAAACTCTCGAAATCGCTCGTATCGGATACCGTACTCGTATGAATACATTGTTTTCTTGTGCAGTGATAGCCTCTCGCATCGATAGTATGGATGGGCTCACTCGTATCATCGAATCTCGTGTCAAGACTCCACGATCCGAAACTCTCGACAAAATAAAAAAAGAAGCGATCGCACTCAAGGCAAAACTCAATACGCTCAAGTGCAATATACCTACAGCAACATCAAGTGAGGCAAAATGAGAGATCATATCGATACTCATCAATACAGCATCATATCAATACTGTGGATATCGACACTATCTCAGCTATCTCGACTCTCAGGCAGATGATGTACTCAGGCTGCAACGAGAAGAGCAAGGTATAGGCCAATGAGCTGGTACGAGTGGGGCACGGACTACAGCTGAGTGGGTAGCAGGATCTACAAGATACAAGAGCGACATCTCTCGAGAGATCATCCGAGCTGATACTACACTCCCCAAGGCTATCAGGACCTTTATAGAGATGGATCAGACCTACGGAGCTCATATACTCCTCATGTTCATCTACGATGACTATGTGAGACTTCGCAAGGCACTATCCGGATATATGAATCTATCATCACAACTCTACCAGAAGGCGAACAACGCACAGAGTACAAACAAATAAAAAAATCTCTCAACTTCTGTTGAGAGATTTTTGATGATACTTATTTTGCAATAGTTTCAGTCTTCTTGGCACGAGCGTAGAATTTGTCCATAGAACTTGTCTTGAGGAGAGTCTTCTTACCTGTGTAGAATGGATGACATTTTGAGCAGGTTTCTACTCGGATTTCTTGTTCCTTGGTAGCACTTCCGACCGTGTATGTGTTTCCACATGAACAAGTTACTGGAACTTGTTTATAGTTTGGATGGATTCCTGTTTTCATAGGATATGATGGTTAAGAGTTGGTTGCGATCGCTCATGTTTCTGTCATTCTCGCGAATGCGGGAATCCAGCAATAACAAGGTACGAATGCCTCTTTGTATTTTTTTCGGGCAAAATACGAAACCAATAATGGTGGGCCGGGTAGGGATCGAACCTACGAAGGCGAAGCCAAAGGA
>JAYSSB010000175.1:0-7632 GCA_043720755.1 Candidatus Altimarinota bacterium
TATATCATCCCCGAGTATGTTAATGAACTGGGATATACTAGCGAAAAATGCAAAAAAAGCAATCTGATTCACGCGAATTTCACAGAGTTTATTTTTATATATCATACCATCAGTTTCTTCTTCCGTTATGGAGAATTTTGTATATCTGTCAGTGTAGTTTTAGTTATTATTTCAAATGTATCTTAGTTTGAAATAATAGAAAACAAGATGAATACAGATACCAAAATGAACCATGGAAGATCTGTAAAGTTTTTGTTACTTTTTGCAAAAAAGTAAACCATGGACTCTGTACAATATCTGAAGATCCTGAAACAAGTTCAGGATGACGAGAATATTAGATTCCTATTTCCGCAGGAATGATGTGAATATAATAAAACCTCCCATATATGCGAATCCAAACGCATGGGAGGTAACACGGATGAGGGCGAGACTATCGACTATGGAGTGTTGCGAGTACGGTCTTGGCCCTGATAGATGAGAGATCTCACTCGATCATAGCTATACCATTGGGTAGGCGAGAGTAGGCTCTAGGACTGTTTCATGTATTTTTTGACTCTATCTCCTGTATAGACAATGTAGAATAAAAAGATACTCGAACCGAATCTCTATCATAGACGAGTCCATTACCTGGACGGATCTCTACTTGATCGAGATCGCCACTTCCCTGTTTATTGTATGTATCTCATGTGACACTAGCGAATCCATATCCGATCTTGTCATCCCAGTAGTGAGATGTCAGGATAGCAGGCTTGGCTGGTGCATCTCTGAGGGATACGCTGTTGCTACTATAAGTAGTAGAAAACATATATATACCTGAGAGTACCATGAGCGTACATACTGCCTGTATGAGCTCGACTCCACTGCGACGGGGTCTCTGAGACGGTGTATGTTTCATACCTTTACAAAAAGAACAAAATAATTATAGCACATAAAAATAGAGAAGTCAACTGTATTTGATAAAAAAATATATATGTCAAATGTACTTTTTATTTTATTTCGATATTTATCCGATTTTGCGTATAGTGAACGGTATTACTCCTCATGTCACTATGTCTCTCCACCTCTACAACACTCTCACTCGCTCTCTCGAACGGTTCAAGCCTCTCCGCCAAGAAGAAGTCAAAGTCTACTACTGTGGACCAACTCCGTATAACTATGCTCATATCGGGAATCTGCGGAATTATCTGATGGACGATATCGTAGTGCGGACGATGCGATTCCTCGGATACAAGGTCAAAACCGTGATGAACGTGACAGATATAGAAGATAAGACGATACGTGACTCTCAGAAATCAGGCAAATCACTCAAAGAGTTTACAGAGTTCTATACAGAGCAATTTCTGACGGATTGTGCTCATCTCAGCATCATCCCTGCAGATACGATTGCTCCGATCTCTACTCTGATCCCAGATATGGGTGCAATCATCGATGGCCTCATACAGCGGTGATATGCATATCTCGCTGAGGATGGGAGTGTATACTACTCAGTAGCCAAATTCAAGACATATGGAGAACTCGCACATCTCGATATAAAATGAATGATATCAAGTGTGAGAATAGATAATGACGAGTACGAAAAGGAACAAGTGGCAGACTTCGCACTGTGGAAAGCATACGATGAGACGAGTGATGGCCCGAACTGGTGGGAGATCGAGATATCGATAGAGGGAGTGAAGAAAATCCTAAAATGAAGACCAGGCTGGCATATAGAGTGTTCCGCTTGTAATATGAAGTTCTTCGGTGCACAGATCGATATCCACATGGGTGGTTGTGATCTCATATTCCCCCATCATCAGAATGAAGTCGCACAGACAGAGGCATATACTGGAAAACAATTTTCCAAGTATTGGGTGCATGGTGGGCACCTCCTCGTAGATAACAAAAAAATGAGCAAATCAGCGAATAACTTTTATACATTGCATGATGTAGTTGAGAAACAATCGGATACAGCTCCAGAACTTATCTATCGAGGGTTTCGCCTGATGGCACTCCAGAATCAATATAGAGAAAATTTTAATTTCACATTCGAGAGACTCGGTGCTGCGATCAACACGATCCGTGGACTCGATGAGATGATAAAGAGACTTGGTCGGTATCGTGATCTCCTAGAGAAAAATACGATATCAGATGAAGAGGTCGAGCGAGAGCTCACAGCCAAGTGACGATATAAGTTCCATGAGATCACTCGCGAGTTTCGTGAGAATCAGCAGACCTATATGCAAGAGTGGGTCGAGAGACTGGAGGATGATTTTGATACTCTCGGTGCTATGACTCTCGTCTATGAGTATCAGACCTATATCAATACTGGGATCGATGATGCACTCTTCTCACTCGGAGAGATCGACTCACTCGTAGGACTACTAGAGAGTTGGAACGAAGTGATTGCTATCCTCGATTTTGATATATTGGATCAGATAGAGAGTATACCCGATGATATCACGGTACTCCTGATCGATCGCAATGAGGCAAAAATAAACAAGAACTATACCGAGGCAGATCGTATCCGTGATGATCTAGATAGACTCGGGTATCGCATCATCGATGAGAAAAACGGATCAAGAGTCGAGAAGAAATAGACACACCAATCTAAAAAAACTAAAATATAATACTATACTCCATGTCTCTCTCATCCATCATATCAACACATATCACGAGTCTCTATGGAGATATCATATTCTCCCCTACTCTCTCAGCTCCTCCGAAAACAGAACATGGAGAGTATTGTTTTGGAGTTTTCACACTGGCGAAGCCTCTCGGCAAGGCACCAGCTCAGATCGCAGAGGAGATCGCAACGGAACTCAGAAAGGATACTGAGTACTTCGTCTCTGTGAATGCGACCTGAGGCTATGTAAACCTGAGATATACTGCGAAAGTATGGATGGATATATTGTCACAGATCTCTGGCCAAAAACCAAAAACCAAAAACCAAGAAACCATCATCGTCGACTATATCGGTGCCAATGCTGGTAAGCCTCTCCATATCGGACATATCTGTACTCCGTCTATCGGTGAGGCGATCTGCCGTATCTATCGTCATCTCGGATATACCGTAATCTGAGATTCACACTTTGGCGACTGGGGAGGGATATTCGGGAAGATGATCTATCAATGGAAAAAATCAAATAATCCAACTCAAGTCGATCTCTCCTATCTCGTCTGGCTCTACCAAGAATTTCATAAAAATCCTACAGAAGTGGATGAAGCATGAGCAAGAGAAGAATTCAAAAGAATCACTGAGTGAGACGAGGGAAACATAAAACTCTGGAAACAATTTACCGAAATATCTCTCACAGAAATAGAACAAAAACTCAGTATTCTCTGAATCGAAGCAACGTACAATATCGGTGAGAGTTTTTATGAGTGACTCTCCCTCCCTCGTCCAAACAGCGAAGACTATCCAGGTCTCGAATACAATATGAAGGATATCGTCCGAGAACTGATCGAGAAGTGAGTCGCCACTCAGAACGAAGATGGGAGTGTCGGAGTCGTATTCCCAGAGGAGACCAAGATACCATCGTGTGTCCTACAGAAAAAGGACGGAACAGGACTCTATCTCACGAGTGATCTTGCAGCGATCAAGTACAGGATGACCAACGGGTGGAATCCATCAAAGATCATCTACTCGGTCGATGTCCGACAACAGCTCCATCTGAGACAAGCGATCTGGATAGCAAAAAAAGCATGGGGACTCGAGAATGTAGAACTCTTTCATGCGTTCAATGGATTCATCAAGCTCCGTGAATGAGCAATGTCGACTCGTCATGGAACCGTCATATTCCTCGAGGATCTCATCACAGAGGGATCAGAGAGGACGAGTACACTCCTCGCAGAGAAGTGAAGGACTGGGGACAATGCTCTCTCAGCAGAGGATATCGAGGCGATCACGATCGGTGCTATCAAGTATAGTTACCTCTCACAGGATAGAGAAAAAGATGTCACTTTTGACTGGGACAAGGCTCTGAGTTTTGAGTGAAACTCTGGACCATATATCCAGTATGCATGTGTGAGAGCCAAGAAAATATATGACCAATCTCCAACTGACTGTGACACTGTGAAACTGTGAAACTGTGAAACTGTGAAACTCTCGCCATATGACACAGCACTCATCCGTACACTCGCTGAGATGGAGGCTCGGATCCAGACAACAGCTGATACGTATAAGCCACACACCCTTGCACTCTATTGCTATGATCTGGCTGTATGTTTCAATAGTTTCTATGTCCATACACCCAAGATACTCGAAGAGACAGATGCTGATCTGAGATATCTACGGCTCCACCTCTGTCGTCTCACAGCCGAGAAGCTGACACTTGGGTTTGATCTCCTCGCTATACGGATGCCGAGTGAGATGTAGGGATTTCATTTTGATTTTGTTTCTTTTTTGCCTACAATCAAGAATATGCTCAAGTCGCTCCGCCTCATATCCTATCTCATACTGATAGTCTCGTCACTCGGGACTGTTGTTGCATGAGAGATGCCATATACGGATGTAGCACCGAGTGCTCCATATGCGAGTGCTGTACAGGAGCTCTACGACTGACGGATCATCACAGATGATGGCTCACGTTTATTTCGTCCGACAGAGTTGATGGCTCGAGATTTTTTTGTGTCACTTGCGGTCGGTATCGGATGCAAGGTGTGTATCACTCCATCGACTTCAGACATTATCAGATATCAGATATCCCCCTTTGTCGACCTGCCAAAAGTGAATCCATACTACTACTGTATCGCCTATGCCAAGGAGTACAACATAGCACAGGGATATGTCCTCGATCAAACAGGTCGTACTACATGTGAGAGTGGTGCTCCGTATACGAGTAGTCCGTTTTGTGCGAATAATACGATCACTCGTATCGAGGCAGCAGCGATCCTCCTGAGACGAGCCAAGCTCTGGGATGATATACTCAATAGTTCTATTTTTGATAGATCACGCCCTATCCCTGATTCTACTACATACTGGTACGGGTATGCCAAAAAAAGTATAGAAATAGATATTATCACTCCTGGATCAGATGGCAAGATCGGACAAGACGTGAAGATCACGAGATGAGAGTTTGCTATGATGGCAGCTCGGATACTGAGATATACTCAGTGCAAGACAAATCCAACAGTGAGTACTATACCTCTCGAGATAGTCATACAGGATACGAGTGGCAAGATAGTACCAAAAGTAGTATTTGCACAGGGATCTACAGAGTCACTCTCGACTATCAGTGGTACTGGAGTGTGGGATAGAGAGTGGACACTTACCAATCCACTCACTGGAGAGATACGTAGAGGATCATGAGATACATATCCTCTCTCAGGACTCAGTTGTGGCAACTGGATCAGTCAAGTAGATCTCGTCGATCGATCTACGAGAGAGATCATGAGTACTGCATCAGATACAATCACGATAGAGTGTAGCAATACATCGACTGCAACATCACTCTCTGTCGGTATCACAGCAACTCCCCTCTCGACGAGTGTCGGCAAAGTCGTAGATCTCTCATCTATAGTATCAGGAGGGAGTGGAATGATCAGCTATAGATGGGATTATGGAGATGGCACTACGAGTACATCAAGTGGTAATACGGCTCATATCTATAGAGACAATGGGTCATATACTGTCACGCTCACGATCATCGATACGAGTGGCAATATCGCCCAGTCGAGTCTCGTCATCATCGTCACTGGAGAGAGAGATACAGACTCTGATGGGATCATAGATATATCTGATCGATGTCCTCTCGTATATGCTCAGACTCCATCTGGATGCCCTATCATATCTACATATATAGGGAGTAGTATCACTATATGATGATCTCTAGACTCTACATGATGACCTACCAGCGAAAGTCCTAGTACCCTATTCGACAAAAATATCTGCCTCCAAAAAAAACAACAATCCCAATGACTCCTCATCGGAACACCGAACTGTACTCAGTGTCCGTGTAGCAATACGATATCGACCAGTTCATCTCTGAGATCTTGTGATATAGTATTCCCGACGATACTCTCGCCATCTCTTGATACCGTATATTCTCGTGGGGATTTTTATCTCATACCATAATGACTCGACCTATACTGTTCAGATCGCATATGTCAGATCGCAGTAGATCTGGCTCATCCAGTATGATGATCCGGCAGCGTGGATCCGACTGGTCACATCTGAGAGGATATGTAGATACGGATGATATCAGAGATATAGCCTGGAACAAGCTCAGATCAGATGGACTCTCTACAAGAGTCAGGGAAATACAGTGAGACTATCATATCATCTCAGTCATAGAGGCTACCCAATATGATGGATTCTATAGTGAGTCTCCTCACGACTCTCGAACGTATATCCGAGATATGATGATACGTACTATAGAGACAAGTGCTCAATTTGCTGGATATAGATATAGTGAATATAGGGATCTCGCTGATCTCATCAGGGCAAAACCCAAGAATGCAATCATACTCATATCTGGACAAGAGGCTATACCAGATATGAAACTCCTCGCCTATCACAATGACCTCATCTATATCGATATCACACATCCATGGGAGAGAAATCCTACGATTGATATACTCTTCTCCTGAAAAGTCATCAATACCAAAAAATACCTACAGGAGTATAATAAAATACAAGATATCAAAAAAAATATACTCAAACAGATACATGCATCCTACGTACATCTCTCGACTACGGATGATGTAGTCGATACACTCAATATATTTTTCAAAAAACGATACAGCCATGGATAACTCAATAGCCTACCTCCATTCTGGGGGATTCAGACACAAAGATCTCAAAAAAATATTCGAAACACGTACAAACTATCGGGAAGTATATGATGGATGTATCTCTGGAAAAGGGATAGATACTCCATGGATGACTCCTGATCGGAAGACCAAGATACTCATACAACTCCAGACCATCGATACGCAGAGAATAGATACTATCATAGAGGCAAAATCCATCCAACTCATCACCCTCGAATCGCCACTCTATCCCTCGAGACTCGCTACCATCAAACAATCTCCCTATATCCTCTACGTCCGTGGTAATCTGCGAGAGGCTCGCAAGATGCTCGGAGTAGTCGGATCGAGAAAAAATACGAGCTATGGAAAAAAAGTACTCGAGCATATCATCCCAGAACTCGTGAGAGCAGACTGTGGTATCGTGAGTGGCGGAGCATATGGGATAGATGCTATCAGTCATGAGCTCGTACTCGCATCAGGTGGGTATACGATATCTGTATTTGGCTGTTGAGTCGATATATCCTATCCAGTGCAAAATACCAAACTATTTGACTCTATACTCGCACTTGGATGAGCCCTAGTATCTATATTTCCGATCGGGACTCAGGCAGAGCCCTATATGTTCCCGATACGTAACGAGGTAGTCGCAGCACTCTCGGATGGTATCATCATCCCAGAAGCAGGGATCAAAAGTGGTACACTCATCACAGCACAGCTCTCACTCGATCATGGGAGAGATGTATTCGCTATTCCTGGAGATATATTCAGAGAGACGAGTGAAGGGACCAACCAACTCATCGCTCGCGGCGAGGCAAAGTGTATCAGATCAGCTACAGATATCCTCGAGGAGTACTTCCCGAATGTGACGAGTACTACGATATCGATGTTTACCGAGAAGGTATG
>JAYSSB010000176.1:0-2686 GCA_043720755.1 Candidatus Altimarinota bacterium
AAAATATGAGTCTACAGTATGTGAGATCTCATATAAAAATGTTCTATAACTTTCTTTTCTATGTCCTGCCTCACCTGTCGCAAAACAATCTCCCAATTCTCACCATCGCAGATGTACTGCTCCAAGGTCTGTGAGAAGAAAACCAAAGATCCTGCAGTCGAAAAGCTGATGAATATGTTCGGTATGAAATAATCTATCACTCTATGACAGATAAAGCCCTCCGATATAACATCTGAAAACCTCAGTGGACCCTCGTACACTTCGAGTCACTCCTCTCTCTCGTGCAAGTTCTCGAGTTTTGAGCGAAGAAATACGCTCCTGAGAACTGGAAGAAGCCTATGAGGGAGTCAGAGATCCTCGACTCTCTCACTCGTCATCTCACGGCTCTCATCGACTGAGAGAAGATCGACCAAGAGTCAAAGCTCGAACATATCTGGCATATCATGGCGAATGCGATGTTTTACTCCTACCACTCTAAAAAACTATGAAAATCTACAAAATAAGTGTCCGTCGTGTCGAAATAATGCCCAATGAGTTTGAGGATGGTATAATCTATATATCAGAAAAGTATGGTTGTTCTCGTCATAACTGCTTTTGCGGATGCGGTGCATGAGTAGTGCTTCCGCTGAATAGATGGTCACACTTTGAAGATATGATGTCTTGAAAGCTCAATATTGTTCCCTCTATCGGAAGTTTCAATCTCCCTTGTCAGTCACACTACTATATCAAAAATAGTACAGTAGAGTGGCTCTAATATACTCTATAACACTCACTCGATATGGCTACCCCATCCAAGAAATCGTCTGAGAAAGTGGAATGAAAAATCATAAAACCACAGCCTTGATATCAGGAAAACGCCCTCTCCTCGTCTGCAGATATCCTCATCTCTGGTGCAGCTGCAGGAGTCGGCAAGACATTCGCTCTCCTACTCGAGGCGACACGATATCTCCACATGCCGTGATTTTGAGTACGAGGATTCAGACGGACCGCTCCTCAGATCACGAACCAAGGGTGACTCTGGGATACTTCGATCGAGATATTCCCCTCACTCGGAGGTACTCCAGTCGAGTCGAAACTGGAGTGGTACTTTCCTGCGAAAACTCGCGTCAAGTTCTCTCATCTCGAATATGAGAAGAACATATACGATCATCAGGGTGCTCAGTACGCACTCGAACTCTTCGACGAGCTCACCCACTTCACAAAAAAACAATTCCTCTATCTCCTCTCTCGTAATCGTTCGACCTGCTGAGTCCGACCGTATGTGAGAGCTACCACGAACCCTGATCCAGATAGCTGGGTGGCAGATATGATCGAGTGGTGGATCGATCCAGTGACTGGATTCCCGATCAAGGAGCGTGAGTGAAAAATACGATATATGGTCGTCGATGGGAATCATTTCATATTCGGAGATACTGCCGAGGAGGTGATCGAGAAGTGTCCTCATGTCTTCTCTCTCATAGATCCTACTCAGGGCATAGATATACGTGATATCATCAAGACAGTCACATTCATCTCAGGTTCGATCTATGACAACAAGGAACTCATCGGCAAGGATCCATCCTATCTCGGAAATCTCCTCTCGCAGACTCCCGAAGAACGAGCCAAGCTCCTCGAGTGAAACTGGAAAATACGGACCGACTGACTTTCTATTTTTCGCAATGAGTGTATCAATGATATCTTCTCGAACTTCATCGAAGTATGAGGCAAACGATATATCACCTGTGATGTCGCACGCTTCGGACGAGATCTCTGCGTGGCGATGGTATGGGAGTGATGGAGGGTGATCCGTATAGATATCCTCACGAAGTCCAGGACGACTGAGACGACCGCAATGCTCGAATGACTCCGCTCTCTCTATCATATCCCCAAGAGTCATACTCTCGTCGATCAAGACTGAGTCGGTGGAGGTGTGATCGATGAATCGTCAGACTCCGACGGCGGAGGATATATCGGATTCTCAGGCGGAGGACCTGTGATGACCGATCCTGCATCATGAATCAAGGAAGCCTATATCAACCTCAAAACTCAGTGTGCCTATCGTATGGCAGATCGTGTGAATGCATGACAGATCAGTATCGACGAGTCTCAGATCTATGTGGACTGAGACAATACTGAGGAGGTCGTCATCGAGTGAAAACCCTATCAGGTCCGCAAGCTCATCATCGATGATCTGCGGTCTTTCAAGAAGAAAAATGCTGACTCAGATGGCAAGAAACAGATGATTCCCAAGCAAGAACAAAAAAACATACTGAAACGATCTCCCGACTTCGGTGATACTTTCATCGAGCGTGAGGTATTCGAGTTCGTAGAGCATCCAGAGAACGACGAAATCACTATCATATAATCTCACTCACTATGTCACAAACGCCTCTTGTCACTCTCAAGCTCAGGGAATACATGGAGAAACATCATCCATACGGTATGCGACAGATCTGTGATCGCACTGGACTCGGTCATGTAGCGATAGACAATCTCACTCACGAGAAAAAAGCGAAGTACAAACCGTCTACTCTCAATGTCCTCTATGACTATTTCAAGCTCGAACGAGACGACTGGTATCGTGCGAATATGAAAAAGTGGCATCAAAAACCCGATAGCATCCTCGGGAGCTACTTTCGCGAGAAGCGTATCGCACTCGGACTCTCTATCCCTGAGGTGGCACGAGCTCTCCGCAATATCGACGAGA
>JAYSSB010000177.1:0-7506 GCA_043720755.1 Candidatus Altimarinota bacterium
ATCAATCCGATCGATATGGACTCGCTCGTCACAGACAAGATCTACAAAGAGGTCAAGGATATCAAATGAATCGATAAGATCAACTCAAGCTCGACACTCGGCGTATCGAGCATATCTCTCACTCTCAAAAGTGATGCCACTGTCAAAGATGTCCTCTCTGATGTACGCAGTGCTGTAGGACGAGTAAGTCTCCCGACTGATGCAAAAACTCCCAATATAGTAGAGATCGAGACTGATACAAATAGAGCATTCTCTGTATACGTCTACTCTCGTACACCTGATGCGAGCAAGTCACTCCTATTTGACCGAGCCATCACACTCAAAAAATCTCTCGAAACAGTACCTGGTATCAACAAAATCGACCTGACCGTATGAGGAGATGGTGGACCAGTTGGATGAGGTGGTGGAAACGACTCTACCTATGAGGTACAGATCATCATCCCAGATGAGAAACTCGCAAGTCTCGGGATCGATCTCTCGACTATTGCTGGACTCATACAGAGTTACAATAGAGATCAGCCAATTGGGAATTTTGCTATCGGAGATAAAAAATACGACTTCCGTATCGATGGCAAAAATCGTGAAAGTTTCGACTTTCTCAATATGCCGATCACACTCCCTACTGGTGGGAGTATCACACTCGGAGAGATCTCGACTATAGAGAGAAAATACAAAAATGATGCAGAAAATAGTATGATCATAGGAAGTGAACCAGTACGTGGATATACAGGAGCTACATCCAATGGAAGTGGTAAAATAGCATGACTCCCATACGTAGGTATGACCGTCAACAAGACGGATACAGCGAGTATATTTGCCTCGAGTGATGGAGCCAAAAAAATCATAGAAAATCTATTTCAAAAAGAAGAGTACAAAAACTTTTCCTATGTATATGCGATAGATCTTGCAGATAATATCCGAGATGACTACAGTGAACTCGCTAAAGAAGCTGTCACAACGCTCATCCTCGTATTTGCTGCGATGTATCTTTTTGTTGGATTCCGAGATTCGATATTTGCATCGGTGACACTCCCTCTTGCATTCTTATCGACATTCTTGCTTCTCTATTATGGAGGATATACGATGAATTTTTTGACCAATTTTTCTCTCATCCTCTCGTTCGGTATTGCTGTAGATACGATCATCGTGATCGTGCAGTGAGCCAGTGCCAAGATTCGTGTCGGATACAATCCACAGACAGCGATCATGCTCGCCCTGCGTGAATATGCCATCCCGATCATATCAGGTGTGATGACGACGATCGTTGTATTCATCCCGATGATGACTCTCCCAGGGATACTCGGCAAGTTCCTCGCCTATATCCCGATCACGATATTTGGCGTACTCGCCACAGGACTCGTACTCGCTCTCACGGTCAATAGTGCCCTCTATCTCCTCTTCGTGAGGAAGTGAACGAGCTACGTAGATGATCCTCATGCTACCGAGTATGCAACTGATGAAGAAAAAGAACTCCTCATACTCGAGAGAGAATGAAAAACAAAAATAGAAGAAGGGAACGCCCCACTGCGTCTCAGAATCATCCATACATCAACTGAGTGGTACAAGCGAGTACTACGAAACTTCTTGGAACATACCTATCTCCGTAGGCTCTCGATAGCGATCCCAGCTCTCCTTTTGGTATTGAGTTTTGTATTCCTTGCACCTATTGTCGGATTCGAGCTCTTCCCTGGAGACGACAACGCATTCTCAAGTGTCAGGATCACAGGTCCTGTATGACAAAAAACCGAAGTTACCAAAAAAGATCTCGCTGGTATAGATCAGATATTTATCGGATATCCGGAGATACGCTACTCGACAATATCAATATCAGGTAATAGTGCAAGTATCAATATACAACTCTCCAAACGACAAGAACGCAAGAAACGTGGAGAACGTGATATCTATACAATAGAGAAGGATCTCCTCTCTCGACTCTCTATATTCCAGAGCAAGTGATACAATGTCGTAAGTGAGATACAGGAAAATGGTCCACCAGGCAGCAAGGCTATAGGACTCAAACTCATCGTCGATGATCCACAGAAACTCTCTACCCTTATACAGGTTTCCAAAGATTTTGAAGCATACCTCAAGTCTACTCCATGAACCAAAAATGTTGGGCGATCTTCGAGTGATACGCCGGGTCAGTTTATTTTTAAGCTCAAAAAAGATCTCATAGCGAGTACTGGTATCAGTCCTGCTATAATATATGGACAGATCACTCAGAGCATGAATGGTGTGAACATAGGGTCAATAGAAGATGAAGGCGAGGATATGGACGTGATACTCAAAACAAATCAGTTCCTATCAGATGTGAAGATCGAGGATATACTGGCAATTCCGATACAAGCATGAGCAAATCAGTACAATGTATGAGATTTTGTTGAGTCACAACTGACCAATGCGACTGCTACGATCTCACGCCAAGATGGAGATATACAGATTACTGTCGATGGAGATATCGAGGCAGGTATGGATAGCATATCCATGCAGAGCAAATTCGTCGAGTTCGCACAATCATACAACTATCCACAGTGAGTATCGTATGCTGCAGGATGAGAAAACGAAGAAAATAGCGAACTCATAGTTGCGATATTATCTGCTTTTTTCATAGCACTGATCGTCATATTCTCGATTCTCACACTCCAATTCCACAGCTTCTCTCAGCCACTTGTGATCCTCTATTCAGTGATCATGTCACTCCCGTTTGTGATGTTAGGATTGCTTCTCACTGGGAATCAGTTCTCTATGCCGTTCGGGATAGGATTCATAGCATTCACGGGGATCGCCGTCAACCATGGGATCATATTGATCTCTGCTATCAATGAGAATCTCAAAAAATGAATCGAATGAGTGACCGCTCTCGTAGAAGCAGGATCATCTCGTCTCGAGCCGATGCTCCTCACGACGATCACGACAGCTCTCGGTATTCTACCTATTGCACTGCGTGATAGATTCTGGTCGGGGATGGGATTCACGATCATATTCGGAGTGATAGCCGCATCTGCACTCACACTCTTCGTCGTGAAGGGGATATACTATGAGCTCTATGTTGCAGAACACGAGGGTATATGGAATATGATCAAGAGGAAGTGGAACGAGAGAAAAGCAAGAAAAGTCCGAATCAAAAACTAATCCATAAAATAATACTATTATGTTCCTCATCCTCGCCACCGCCTTTCTCGATATCCTCGGTATCGGTATCCTTATACCAGTACTCCCAGATATCATCAGTTACTTCGGCGTCGCTGAGGCATGGAATCCGTATTCACAGGGGATCTACTCGGTCGGTATGTTCCTCGGAGGACTCGTATTCGGCCGACTCTCAGACCACTACGGTCGCAAGAATCTGTTATCCGTGACCACAGCGTTCAACCTGCTCGGATATATCATCCTCTGGCTCTCACTCTCATCAGGGATCATCTCTGCGAACCTCGGTTTTCTTTTTGTTATATTCCTGATTGCTAGATTTGTCTCAGGACTTGGTGGAGCAGGATTCCCAGTTGTACTCGCATATATATCAGATATCTCATCTCCGGAGAACAAGACCAAGAACATGGGAATGATTGGAGCGGCATTTGGACTTGCATTCCTCATCGGACCAGCCATCGGTGGAGTCCTCTCACAATGGGGGATAGAATATGTCATATTCGGTTGTATCGCAGCGATCACTATGAATCTGATATTCATACTGATAGTACTCAGAGAACCGAGCAAACATGAGATCGAGATGCATACAGATTATGTACTGTTTCACTTCTCGAGGACGATGATCATACTTTTCATACTTTCATTTGGTGGGGCACTCGCGTTCTCAGGGATTCAGACAGGATCGAGTCAATTCTACCGTGATGTATTCGGATTCTCGGCAACTCAGATCGGATATACGCTATCGCTCGTCGGGGCAGTTGCGATCATCTATCAGGGCGGACTCATCAGGTATGTCA
Source organism: Candidatus Altimarinota bacterium (assembly GCA_043720755.1). Lineage (GTDB taxonomy): Bacteria > Patescibacteriota > Gracilibacteria > BD1-5 > UBA2023 > JABFSX01. The sequence goes on from JAYSSB010000177.1 coordinate 3,945, forward strand.
GATTATATCTCACAGACACACAGATGCTCCAGATAGCACTCGCCATCATAGCGATTGCACTATTCCTCTTTGCAGTCAACCGAGATGTCATCTTTCTTTATGTGATCATCGCACTCTTCCCGATCGGGATGGGATCGTTCCAACCATCGATCAACTCACTGATCGCCGGCAAGGCAGGCAAGGAGGTAGGAAAAGTCATGGGATACAACACCTCTGTCATCTCGATAGCTCAGATAGTTTGACCATTTGCTGTTGGGATACTCTATACCATGAGTTACTCACTTCCATTTCTCGTATCATCTGGGGTAACTTGTGGGCTTTTTGTCCTCGCCATATTGGGATTGAGGAAGTAGATTCCGAGATAAAAGACTTCATATATTAAGTCTTTTATCATCCTACCATACGCATCATCTCTCGTCCACCATATACGATGATACCTACGATGATCGACTCTCAGATCATAAGTGCGAGGACAAATCTCCAGAAACTATATCTGACTGTACCAGCGACATAGCAGATGAGATCTGTTGGGACTACAGGGATAAATGACCAGAGCATAATAGCGTAGAATCCGTATTTCTCGATCGCATGTTTGATTTTTATATTCTCTTTTTGCTTTGCGAATATCTCATCGAATCCCATCAGATCAGAAAATAGGTAGATGAGGATACCTGAGAATACGATCCCGAGCATCGATATAGCGAATACGAGATACAGATTGTCAGGGAAAAAGAGTACTCAGACAAATACGAGTGGCAAGCTCGGGAGGAGTACAAGTCCTCGGACGAATGATGCAAAGATATACACGATCAGAGCGAGTGGGCCAAACGACTGAAAAAAAGTAAGCAAATTCCGAGGTTCGAGGAGTTCTTTGTTTTGAGATATATAGTATGCAAGTGATGCTACTGCCATGAGCCAGAGTACTATGAGGATTTTTTTGAGGGTTTTGATCATAGGATGAGTGTATTGTGGAGTTACTTTTTGTCAAAACAAAGAAAAAATATACAAAAATCAAAATTTGAAAAAATATGAAATATATATATACTCAACAATATTATTTATAACACATTTTTATGAAAAAAATTGTTCTCTCGCTCACTACCCTCGTTTTATTTTTGTTCTCGATATCAGTCTCTGCGATGACCACAGTGAGTCCGTATGCAGCCATCGATAGTGAGGTATTCGCTATACAACAGTGAGTCGTCAGGGAGATATCATCTCTGATGAGGCTCAGTTCCATACAGAGTGTGAGACAATCTGGAAGTATGATATTCAAGACAAAGATATCGAATCCAGAGGCATCAGGATCGATCGATCTCAGAGTAGAGGAATACTCAACAAAATATGATGTCAAAACTCAAAATATCCAAATGAAGTTCCGAGGAAATCTCGATATAGCAGTCAATACGAGTCAATCTGACTATGATAGCTATGATGAAAATACTGATGAGTATAAACAAATCCCTATCAAGTTCTCAGCAACTCTACGATATGACGTCACTCTCATCGTAGCAAAAGATGGATCGATGTATGTGACACTATCGAGTCTCGATGGCTCTGCTCAGGGGTATGAATATGCAAAATCAGGATTCGATACTGTACTCGAAATGGGTCGTACCTATATCGGCAAAACCTACAAGATACCCTCTACGTACAATGAAGTCAAGTGACTCGATATGGCGACTATATAATCTACGATCCGAAGTGGACTCCTCACACTCGAGAGTCAGCCACTTTTTGTCACACAATCTGAGAAAAATGGTACATATACACTTGCAGCTAATGTAGCAGTACTCGATGCCCTGGGTCTCCCACGTACACAAGCTCGCATCAACTATAGCAATACGGGTGGAGTCAAAATAATCACAATGGCAAATAAGAAAAATCCAAAAAGAAACTATATAACTCTTGTGGAACGAGATGGGAAATATATACTCAACCTCATAGATAAAAGTATTACCAATGGTAAAAAATCAGATATGGATATGTCGATATCTCGCGATGCTGTATTCATGAAGATGATCGATCGTGAGACTGATATGCGGATCGATTGGCGGAACAATATCCTCGATATGAAGGTATCATCACGAGGAGACTATAGTCCTCAGTACGTATTCGCTGCTCGTGGCCCACTCTCACTCGACGGATCCAATACGAATGTGGTAGTATCATTCGCAGGCAAAGATATCGGATCACTCAAGTCGATCAGATCAGGAGGAACTGTCAACTACAGCCTCAACATGGATATCGACCTCGATATGACTCGTCTCCTCCTCGACTGGTCTGGGATCTATAGTGAAGAGAAGTGAGAATATAGCGTGACACTCCCAACGATATATGAGCTCCTCGATAGATCTGTGATAACAGAATAATACTCTCATGCACTTCGCCATCGGCACGACTAACAAGCCAAAATCAGAAGCAATAGAGTATGTACTCACTCACTCTCCATATACGAGTGGAGCTACATTCTCCAATCACAAGGTAGCATCTGGAGTCCCAGATATGCCGACAACTCTCTCGGAACTCAGGATATGAGCCAAAAATAGAGCTCAGAACTGTAGATGAGGAATTCCAGATGCAGACTACTATGTCGGGATGGAGGGAGGAGTATATCAAGACTCAGAGTGAGGGGAGTATTGGCTCATCGGAGTCGTCTATATCGAGAATAGAGAAAGCAAGTGATACTATGGATACTCATGTCATCTCAGGGTACCAGATGCTATCGTAGACGGACTCTTCGATGGGCAAGGCAGAGATCTCGAACAAGTCGTACACTCACTCGGATGAGAGGAGAATATCGGAGACAAGCAAGGGTCATATCATGCCTGGACAGATGGCATGCTCACGAGACGAGAACAATTCATCATGGCGACGCAGTGTGGGATTGCTCCGTTTTTCAATCAGTATTATCAGCTCTAGTCTATGTGGATCATATTTGCTCTCACATCTGCGATGATCCTCGCGAGTCGCAAGATCGGAGAGAAACAACTCGTAGGCAATGTCTGAGGTGCACTCGGATGGATGATACGACTCGGATCTGCACTCTCGATCACAATACTCTGGTTGGTTTTCTCGAGGGATGTATGAGGTATAGACAGTAGAGAAGTATGGATGATCATCGGTCTCATATCATTCGTGATATATCCACTCTATACTCTCGGATACTACTACGCAGTACAACACTTGCCACTCTCATATTTTGGCATGTTGGGTGTCATAGCTCTCATATCCAATACCGTATTCTCCTACCTCATACTCGATAAGATACCAACTCTCGCAGGCTATATCGGGATCATGAGTATCATCATCGGACTCTCCGTACTCCTCTATAAACACGAGGACAAGAGTATATCGCTCCTCGCTATACTCGTTGCGATAGCCGTATACGTGAGCATGTGACTCAATCCTATCCTCGACAAGATTGCTATGGCACATATCGGCCCATTTACCTATGCGATGCTCAATCAGCTCTCTGCAATTATCCCAGTATTTTTGATGTCGTTCCTGATAGCTGGAGGTGCAAAGATCAGATTTTTCCGTAGCAATATATGAGTCATCG
>JAYSSB010000178.1:0-2647 GCA_043720755.1 Candidatus Altimarinota bacterium
GTAGAACAACTCACTGACTTGTTCTCACCGAGTGAGAGACTCTTGGGAGCCATGACAACTGATGTCGATGGAGCAGCGTTGGTCTGAGGGAGAGCAACTGGAGTCACAGGAGCAGCTATCGGAGCTGATGGGAGAGCTGTTGCAACAGGAGTTGCAGTACTGATAGGAGATGCAACTGGAGTTGTAGGGAGAACTGGAGTCACGCTATCACCTGAAGCTGCGAATACGACTGACGTCGTGAGGGAGGCAACTAGGAGAAATGAGAGGACTTTTTGCATAGGGATAAAGTTAGAATGTAAGAAACTTGTCAAAAAGCATTGTATAATTCGCTGTGCATTTGTCAAAAAAAATCTTGTAAAAAGGATCGTTTTGACTACAATATTTGAACATATATCTTATAATAATATTTTGCAATATGTTATCGAATCTACAACAAGAGCTCACCAAAGCCACAAATCATATGAAATCTGAACTCGCCAAACTCCAGGCCTGACGAGCGAACCCAGCAATCGTTGAAGATGTGTACGTGATGGCATATGGATCTCTTGGTCCTCTCAAAAATATCGCTGCCGTCTCCGTGATGGACGCTCAAACTATCGTCATCCAACCGTGGGACAAGGCTCTCATACGAGATATCGAAAAGGGTATCAGTGACGCAAAAATCTGACTCAATCCATCAAACAATGGAGAAACTCTCATGATCAAAATCCCTGCTCTCACTGAGGAACGTCGTCGAGATCTTGCCCGAATAGCCAGTCGTCTCGGTGAAGAGTGAAAAGTCGGAATACGCAATATACGTGGGGAATTCAAGAAAAAAATAGATAAATCCAAAGCCGATAAAGAAATCAGCGAGGACGAAGCAAAGTCATATGAAGTTACTCTCCAAAAAGATATCGACAAATGAATCAAGGAAATAGAGGATATGCTCAAGGTCAAGGAAGTAGAAATCATGAAGGTATAATATAGATATATATTGCTCACTACCTATTCTCATACCAGTTGTGCCAGTGCTCGACTCTTCCTATTGAAGAGTGTTTTTGCTACGTGAAAACAAATTATCATCACGGATTCTGACTCAGATATTCGCATATTGCGAGATTTTGCAAAGATGATAACTGGTAGACCTGTACATATACTCGAAACACTCGCAGGCTTCTGGATGATGGAGGAATCAGAGAGTGGTATATTCACTATACCGCTCTCCCTCCTCGAGACCAGTGGGGATCTCTCCTATATGAGGCGTCACTCGCTCGCTCATATAGAGCGTGGATCGGATATGACTATAGATGGACTGATTGAGATATTGATCCAATTCGGATATAGCTATGCAGATCATATATGAGAGCTTGCTACCTATAGACGAAGTGGGAGTATCCTCACGCTCACAGAGTCCTATACTGGGAATCAGATCCATATAGAGTGGTTCGATACCGAGCTCGACTCGATCATCGAGATCGATGCGAGAACGTGAGATCGGAGGCATCGTGAGAGTCTCTCGATCAAGAATCAAAAACTCGAAAATACTCCCCTTGAGAGAAAAATTGGAATCCTCAATCCAGTATTGCTCGGACAAATCAGGAAAGATCCATCAGATTCGATCATCCTGATTGGGTGTGACTTTGCATCCTATATCACTGAGTTACGTAGTATTGCAGATAATCACTATACTGATTTCCATCGGGATGATGCGATATCTCTCTGAGTAGATATACCGACTATTGAGCATATTGATGCGTTTCTCGGATTTCTCAAGGAAAATCGCCAAACAGATCTCTCGTCCTCTACAGATACAGGACTCTGTCGAGATAATAAAAACATCATCATATATACTCGATATATCAAAACAGTAGAGGAATTCATCGAATTCCATCAACTCAGTAATATCACAGTAGTGGAAGTATCGAGATCAGGACTAGAAAGTTGTATCATCCCTGCAGTACCTGAAGCATGAAAAAATACCTGAAAAATAATCATCTCAGATGATATCATCGCCAAAGTATTTGTCAGAACAAGGAACAAAAAATCAATCGCCAAACATCTCGATCTCCTCATCTCACTCGCCCCTGGAGATCTCGTGGTACATAGAGAACACGGTATTGCTCTATTCCACTGCGTGACGAAAAAATCAACATGAAATCTCGAACGAGAATACCTCGAACTCCACTATGCTGAATGAGATAAACTCTTTGTCCCGCTCACAGAGATCTATCGAGTGAGTCGATATCTCGGTAAGCCCGATGTCGAGCTAACCAAACTCTCGGGTAAAGAATGGGAAAAAACAATGAGTAAGACAACTGACGAAATCGAAGCAATTGCACTCGATATCATCGAGACCAATGCGAGGCGATCTCTTGCGAAGGGGAGATCTTTTGCACAATTTTGCGATAAAGAAAAAGAGTTCCAAGATGCCTTCGCATATGAGTACACTCCTGACCAAAAAAATGCGATCGATGAGGTATTCGCTGATATGGAGTCAGAGCTCGCTATGGATCGTCTCATCTCCTGAGATGTCTGATTCGGGAAGACGGAGATCGCGATGAACGCTATCTACAAGGCAATACTCTCCGGTACACAAGTAGCTGTGATCTCACCTCTCCTTGTCCTCGCTGATGAGCACTATGAGACATTTGTAGAGAGACTTTCCCAG
>JAYSSB010000179.1:0-2623 GCA_043720755.1 Candidatus Altimarinota bacterium
CACTCCTCCCAGCACTGCCGAGTCTCCCAGATCTCCCAGATCTCCCATCACTTCCACGAGTCAAGCTCCCAGATCTCCCTCCGCCACCCAAGATCCCGAAGATAGCCGGATCTATTGCTGCGTTCCTCAACATCATGAAGCTCGTCTCCAAGATGTATTGTTATTATCAGAAGACTGTCCTCATCCCAGAGTGGCAAGTAGGAGATGTGATAGCACAACGCACAGAGCGACAGGGGACGATGCCGTTTGATTTTATCAACTTGTCTCTCCCACAATTCTCCCTCCCATCGATCCGAGAGATCCGAGTAGCGAGTCATGTGAACTATGAACTTCGTTCAGATTTTATCTCTGAATTTGCTTGATCAGCCGTCCGTCCGATCAATGAGTTCCAGACAGATCTCGCCCGTAGTATCCCGACGAGTATTGCTCCGAGTGTTGTCGTCCCAAGTATACGAGTTGACTTCAAGCCTACATCATATATCCCAACATCTCCTGAGGAGCGAAGTATCATATATCAGATTGCACAGATATCTGACACTATGGAATGAGACAAGGATATATTTTTAGAAGTTGCTGATTTTGCGACATATTTTGCGAAGCAGATAGATCATCCTCTCCTTGCTCAGGAACAATCAGATCTCATAGCATGACTCGCCAAGGCAAGAGTCGAGAGTGAGAAGCTCGAATCCGATATCCTCGTCTACAAGAATACTCATATCGATCTCCTCAAGGACTACCTCCGCCGTGAGAATGATACCAATGCTCTCCTGCAAAATATCAAAAATCTCCTCGAAAAAGAGGATACTGGAGAGATATACCAACTGGTATCTGATATCTCAGATGAAGTGAGTCAATCGACTCGAGCTCTCCAGAAATATGAGCAGTTCGTATCTGATGATGCCCTCAACAATCCTCCTATAACCTCATATTGAGATACTGTTCTAGATCGTACGAAGCGATCTCTCGAGCAAAAACTCTCTCGCATGCTCGCTGATGTCGGATCGACAACTCCCCCTACGAATACTCCATCGACGAGTATTGCCGCATGATATAGTCCCAACTATCAGGGTATCTATGTACGTACTCCGAGTGGTGTACAGACGAGACTCTTTGACTATATCAGTCCTCTGACCAATACGACTCGAGTGGATACGGTAGATATCGATCGAGATGGAGACAAGGATTATATCTATATCCTCGATGGAGCTCTCTATGTCAAGTATAACTGGAATAATACACCTAATAAGATCTCTGATACAACACAAAAAATCAGTAATATTTCTTCTCGCGATCCGCTCCCATATGTTCCAGATTATTTCTATGAGGACGTCTCTACTCCCAAAAATCTCAACTTTTCCTTCGTCCCTGCATATCCTCTCGAACGAGAGTGGAGAGTGGAATTCTATGATAGATATACAGAGTGGGATCGAGTAGATATGGGATCGAGTGATCCTCTATCCTCTCCGAAGACAACACTCGATATGTTCCTCGACATACCAGTAGTTCCGACTACATCATCGGGTATCCTCGCCTCACGAGTTCCACGATCACTCATATCCGTATGAGACAGAGACTCATGGGTCATAGAGGGGCGTAGTATCGATATCTATACTGGATCACTCTCATTCTCTCTATCTCAGTGACGTACTCTCTATACGGGTCGAGACCGGGTAACTCTCTCGTATACCGCATCAAGTAGTATCCCTCCACAAAAAATAACACTCGATCCCTATAGTGGATATCAGTTCACTACTGCTGCTGAGATCACATCAGATGGGGGAACACTCTATCTCATCTGACTCCCTGATACAAGTCGCTATACCTATAGTGACGCACTCATCTGACTCCCGATCCTCCCTGGTATGAGACTCTATAGTTCTGATCGAGGCAGTCGTATCCTAGATCATACGAGTTCTCGTACTATCTCTCTCGAGTGAGGGTCTACCTATATCGCATATGGACTCGGAGGATCATCAGATCACTACAATATATCCCTCCCATATGCTGATGGATATTACTATGCGAGACTCCAGAATCTCACTACTCCAAAAACTGATCGAGCAGGAGTGACTCTCCTTGCTCCACAGGCAACCAGTGATGATGGCGAACCCATCATAGATATCCCGACAGATATCCGTATTCCTATATATACTACTCGTAGTTATACCATCGATGATATACTCACAGATATCAGTAGTGCTACTCTCCAGATTGATGGAGATCCCCTGCGGGATACGAGTGGCAATAGTATCGCTGATGATGACTTTGCGTCAGTGGGTTCAGGATTTGCTATCACGAGTCGAGATATCATATTCGGTAGTTTTGCAGTACCAGGGAGGTATCCTATGATTATACAGGCGAGAGATGCTATTGGTAATACTGCGACTCTTCCGATTACTATCACTGCTTATATACCAGTTCCACAGATCCAGAGTGTTACTGCTTCAGGATGGATATCTGGATCTATATCAGAGTTTTTATCGGGTATTCCGACTCATTTTTTCAGAGTTCGTTCTGGAGAAGGACCTATCCTCATATCATCTGGATCTACGCTATCGAGTAATACTGGATCATTTTTGACAGGATCATTCTTTGGTTCGCCTGAGACGATCTCACTGAGGAG
>JAYSSB010000180.1:0-2590 GCA_043720755.1 Candidatus Altimarinota bacterium
ACCTCACTCACGATACTCACGAGTATGCCGACACTCTCAGTACTGACCTACTTCCGAGATGCTACTCTCGCAAATATCTAAATCTCCTGACCCATACAATGAAACAAAATATAGAAATCATCCTCTCTCGTCTCATCAGATACATATCTCATCTCGATCGTATCGGGATACTCTGGTATGGTCTCGTTGCATGGATGATCATCATCGTAGTGACGACATTCGGATATAGTGTCATCGATCATAGCTACTTCTCTCGGGCAGCTGAGAGCCAACAAAAAGCAACTATCAAAAATCCAGTATCGAGATGAAATATCCTCTCATCGAAAGACTCACTCCATGGGATACTCGGAGTATCGACCAATCTCGGTACTCTCGCCATCGACCCCACACAATCAGGATCGATGAGCAAATTGCTTCCATTCCTCTCAGACATCATCTATCGCAACTCATGTGAGTCCCGACTGATGATAGACTGTATGCAAGATGTAGGAGTATATATCAGACAAGATCTCTCTCAGATCAAGGGTCTCGACGAAGCGTCTCTCAGAGAGAAGATAGAATCCTATATCCAAACAAAGATATCTACTCCAATAGAAAGCGTACTCATCAAAGAAGCTCTCGAAGAATCTAGAATTGAAGCTATCAATCGACTCAATAGTGATGCTCTGTTTTTTGTTGTGAACAATCTCTACGTCAATCCGACCAAAGTCGGAAATAGTCAGCTCCTCGCAAGTGAGCTCTCTGTCATACTCGATATGCCGAGAGAGTCTCTGGAGTCACTTTTTGTCGTCAAAAAACGGCGTCATCTCGAAATCCTGCGAAAAATGAATATCCTCACTCGAGATATCGTCAAAAAACGTCTCGATACCGAAAAATCAGCCCTCTTAACGATACCAGCAATCAAGCGGGATGCTTGGACTTTTGAGAATGCGATATTCCCATTTATCAAGATAGAGGACAATCTCGTGAGATACTATCCAGAAGGAGAAGCACTCGGGCAGATCACTGGATTCGTCGATAGTGAGGGCAAGTGACGCTATGGGATAGAGGGATATTTCGAGAATGATCTCCAATGAGAGAGTCCAGTACAATATATAACCAAGGATATCCAGGGGCGTCCGATCCGTGACTATGGACTCTCTGGATCTCTCATCCTCAAAAATGGGGTCGATATCACTCTCACGATAGACCGAAATATCCAAAAAGAAATATCCAAACGACTATCGAGTGCTGTGACGAGATTCAGAGCCAATAGGGGTAGTGTGATCGTGATGGATCCAACAACAGGAGCTATCATAGCGATGGTAAACTCTCCAAACTATGATCCCAACAACTTCACGAATGTATATGATATGGAACCGATCCTCTACGTGAACTATCCGAATCCGAGCGTGGATCTATTTGGATTCCCGATGTTCGTCATAGATTCAGGAAGTGGAGGTACTCTCTCGACCAATATCGATGGCAAGCGTATCCGTATGCGATGAGCTACAGATGATGAGATAGGCAATTTTGCGATCACCAAGTACAAGTTCAAAAACGGATTCGGAGTAGGCAACTACAAAAACGATGTCGTCGGATCACTCTATGAGCCGGGATCAGTATTCAAGGCGATCACTGTCGCTATCGGTCTCGATACTGGCGAAATCAGACCTGATGATAGATACTATGACAAGTGATATGTAGAGCTCGACCTCGGTGGTGGAGTCAAACAACGGATATCCAATATTGCGAGTCAGTGTCTCGGGAACAATACCTACAGCAATGCTGTCAACTGGTCATGCAACGTCGGTATGATCAATATCATAGAAAAAATAGGTCGTTCTCTATTTTCACGATATGTGAGTGATTTTGGATTCGGACAAAAAACTAATCTCACACTTGATGGGGAAGTATTCTCACAGATGAGCAACTACGAAAAGTGGTCTCGTATACAGTTTTTCACGATGTCGTTCGGGCAAGGTATCAATACGACACTCCTCCAGATGGCAGCTGCATACTCGGTGCTCGCCAACGGATGAGTCTATATGCAACCATATATCGTAGAAAAGGTCGTCTACCCCAATGGTAAAATAGAAGAAAAAGTCCCGACTCCCATAAGACGAGTGATCAAAGAAGAAACATCCAAAACGATCACAGCGATGCTCGTCGATAGTGTAAAATATGGTTTTGCCAAGCGATGATGAGTCCCTGGATACGCTATAGCTGGCAAGACCTGAACCTCTCAGATCCCATACAAGTGAACCTATGAGAATATCTATTTCAGACAAGATATCGGTCATACGATCACATCCTACGGAGGATATGCTCCTGCCTACAATCCTCGGTTCGTCCTGATGGTATCTATCGAGCGGCCGCGTACGGGCATCTACTCAGAGACAACCTCATCAGCACTCTTCTCGGAAATTGCTGAGTATCTGTTGAGATACTACAAAATCCCGAAAAATGTATATAATTACTAGTAGTTCGCAACTATATCCATACGCATGCTGCCAGTATAGAGTCCTGCTGCTTGTTCTGCCGATATCTTGGAACCGAACTTGATCCTATAGGTATAGGTATTTTTGAGTCATGCAGTGTTGATAACAGA
>JAYSSB010000181.1:0-7266 GCA_043720755.1 Candidatus Altimarinota bacterium
TCTACAAGGGCAATATCCTCGACTATAGAGCTGATGATGTATATTACTATGATTGGAATCTATATCCCTACAAGGAGATCCCACCTCCTGGTATAGCACTCTTGACTGGTAACTATGGACTCAGGGATGTGAACTATTATCCAGATTTCCATGAGACACTTGAGAAGGCCAATTCATTTGTCGAACGCTCATGAGATGCTAGTGTCGGTACTGCTCTCGCTATCCATCAGGGACTGATCGAGGATATACTCGATCTCACTGGTCCGATCACGCTCTCTGGTGTGACTATCCCATTCACGAGTAGTAACTTCTCACTCCTCATGTCGACACTCGTCGAGAACAAATACTCCCAAGTCAATACCCCCAAAGATATCCTATTCCAGTTCGCCTCAGAGCTCATCACAGAGATCCAGTCCCAAAATCTCTCTCTCGATATCCTCGATATCCTCGAGCGATATCGGAGGAGTGGCGAGATCCTATTCGCCTCTCGAGATGCTGAGATAGATGCGTTCCTCGCTCCATATCGCAAGCGACTCCCATGGGAGTCATCCATCTCTCCCAACTGGATCTACCCCGTCTGGACATCTGTCTCAGGTAACAAGAGTGATCGCTATATCGACCGTAGCTATCAGTCGACCGTCCGCAAGATCGAAGGCTGTCAGTATGAGAATACTATCACACTCACGACCAAGCATACCTATACAAAAACAGATACCGAAGTACTCGAATCATATTTTAAACAATTCAACATAGCCTCTCGCGACGAGCAGGCGAAACTCAGATTTATCCAGGGGGATGGCAAAAACAGAGCCTATGTCCGAGTTTATGTACCACTTGGGTCGACTCTCATAGGAGCTGGCGGAGATATATCGACTGTGAGCAATGACGTCTCTACAGTATTCTCTACACTCATCGAGACACCAGTTGGTACTACGACCTCCAAGAGCTGGAAGTATACACTCAATCTCACATCTTGTGACTCCTATACTGGCTCAGTCGAGTGGATGAGACAGCCAGGACTCAGGAACGTGACAGTTAAATAAAATATATGCCCCTCCCCATCAATTTCGCATCATCTCCTCGCCGGCAACTCCTCCGATTTGTATTGATCATTTTTGGACTTGGTTGTCTGGTGATCGGATTTTTGCGAAGCTCGGATGCCGGAGAGTCTCATACACTCTACGTGATCGATAGCTCGCTCTCTATGGCAGTCGAAGATATCTCAGGATCGACAGGGAAGATGATATCACGACTCGATCTCGCGAGGTCACTCGTCCTATCAGATATCACGGATACCTGAGGCAGATATGCTCTCATGACGGCTGCAGCTGGAGGCAGACTCATAGTCCCAATGACGGATGAGCTGGGAGTATTCTCAGATATCGTATCAGGTATATCTATAGACCAAGATGGAGGTGGGAGCTCGCTCTCGACGCCACTCGAGACTATCAGACTCCTCTATGGATCGATACCCTATCTCCAGATCATATGGATCACGGATGGCGAGTTCTCTGACTCAGGATCGACGCTCTCAGGATGGACGATAGCTCCTGATATCACATTCGTCGGAGTCGGTACTCGTACGGGCTGACCTATCCTCCTCGGATACGATAGTGATGGGCGACCTCGCTACAAGGAATCAGTCGGCAAGCGAGTGATATCAAGTAGAGATGATGTGACTCTCAGATGAGTTACAGATCTACTCGATGCAGAGCTCATCCTCGCAGAGAGAGATATCTCATCTCCCATTGCCAAAACTCCAAAATCTAATACCATACCACCATATCTGACGATCATCTGAGTACTCTCTATGCTCATAGGATTGATGATATCACGATTCGCCTATATATCACAACTGACTCCTCATTGAAAATAAAAATACTCTTCATCCTCGTCTTGATACTGACTATATTCATCATAGTCGAAAAACAATCTCTCCTAACCAATAGCTCCCTCGCTATGGCCAATATAGCGAGGGATATGGCTCACTATAGTGGAGATCCATCATGGGTCATGAGGTACAATCAGGCAATCTGGTTGTCTCAGAGTGGACAGTATCTCGATGCCAAGACGCTCCTAGCTCCACTCATCAACGATACGACTCTCAGCAAAAAATCTGAAGTAGCAGAACTCTACGGTGATCTCATCTATCACTCGAGTGGATCTCTCGATGATATACTGCGAATGTACGAGAGATCCCTCTCATTTGCTCCGTCAGATCGCATCATCGACAAGATAGCCTACCTCAAAACCCTCCAAAAAAATCCATCATCATCTGGAACAACTGAAAAATCCCCAAAAATAGACTCAGAATCTCTCATACGAGAAGCAAAAAAACTCGAACTCCAAAAACTCTCTATAGAACGCAAAAACTCACTCGGTACTACGTCATCAGATCTCAGTATCAAGAGTGAGCTCCAGCGTCTCATCCAATCATCCGGATCATCCTCTATAACCCAAGACTGGTAATGAATATCATCCAGACGTCTATCATCGCTACAGTCCGAGCGTACCAACGTATCCTCTCACCCGATCACTCGTTCTGGGCTCGAGGACTCGATCATACCCCGTACTGTCGGCATATCCCGAGCTGCAGTGACTATATGATCGAGGCAGTAGAGAAAAAATGAGTCATCGTCGGTGTAGCTCGATGAATTGCCCGTATCAGCAGATGCAATCCGTGGAGTCAGTGAGGATATGATCCAGTGGACAAAAAATAAATTCTCCCTACACTTGTCCTATGCTCTCTTTTCTCGTCCAAAATCACGAAATCGGTCACTACTCAGGATATCAGACTCGGGTAGTTGCTGACTACTACTATGAGCTCACGAGTGAGGCTGATCTCTCGAGACTCACTAAGATATATCAGTGGTCAACAGCTCAGGATATATCTCTTCTCATCATTGGTGGCGGCACCAATCTCCTCTTTGCATCTGATCGATTCGAGTGAATAATAGTCAAAAATAGTCTCTCAGGATGGAGCTATGATAGTGAGAGTCATATTCTCCATACAAGTTCCAATGAGTCTATCTGGGATATCGCAACAATACTCGAAAAAACTCACAATCAGCCACTCTGGCATAGATTTGTCGGGCTTCCTGGTTCGGTCGGAGGTGCGATCTATGGCAATGCTGGATGTTTTGGTCTTGAGACGGAGTCCAATTTTGCCTCATGTGAGGTCTACGATATGGTATCAGATAAGCAGATCACTATATCAAAAAATGAGATGCAATTCTCATATCGGCATTCTTTTCTCAAGGATTCCCCTCATCTATTTTTGATTTCTGCTACTTTTGATCTGAGTAAAAAAATAGAAAAATATCACTCCGATGTCGATAATATTGATTTCCGTGAGAACAAACAGCCAAAAGGGAACTGTTGTGGGAGCTTTTTCAAAAATCCGAGCAAAGAACACTCTGCAGGATCTCTCATCGAGCGAGTCGGACTCAAGGGATACCATCACGGTGGAGCATATTGGTCAGATCTCCATGCCAACTTCCTCATGAGTGATGGTCTATCTTGCTCGCCGTCAGATCTCATCTGACTCGTTCGTATGACTCAGGATCGTGTGAGAGAGGAGACAGGTATCGAGCTCGAGAATGAAGTGAGAATCATAGAAAATCCCAAAACTAAATAGTAAGAATATGTTCTCACCTCAACTTCTCAATCATCCTGAATCATTCTCTATCGATGAGTCTCGTATTGCCCAGATTGTTGCTCTGGTGTGAGAGTCTGTACCGATTACTCAGGCTGGGATACTCAATATCGCACTCCTAGGAGACGATGAGATCCAGACTCTCAATCGAGATCATAGGGGTATCGACTCGACGACGGATGTACTCTCGTTCCACTACTATGATGACTTCTCTGATCTCTCGCTAGATGAGGTGGCAGGGGAGATCATCTTATCCGAGTCTCGGATCATATCACAGGCTCTCGAACATGGGCATAGTAGCCAAAAAGAATGCGAGATACTTGTGCTTCATTCGATATTGCATATAATCGGATTCGATCATGAGACAGATGTAGAGTACGCAGAGATGTGGGGATATGAGGAGAAACTCAGGAAACAGATAGGATAATCTTATTGCTACTTAACTGTTTGTATTACTCTTTTTTTTAGATTTGTATCAAATCTTGGATTACCAAGATTGATACTTGCCATTGCTCATGATATAATTTCTATTATCTTTCTCTTACCTGTTTGGATATCAGGAGTTCCATTATTTGGAAAACGTTGATTTTTGAGTAGTACTAACAATATTTCTTTCGCATCATCGTAGGCGAGTTTTTGTGTAGTAGAAACTACATATTTCTCGATATTTTTTCCAATCTCTTCTGTATGTTGACCAGGGTCACCAAGATCTTTCAGTAGCCAAGATATTCTTTCATGAATATAGGCTGTCAGTATATTTGTTAATATATTTATAGTGCCTTCAGGTTTTAGTTTCAATGCTTGATTATATGTAGTTTTGGTAGATTTTGGAAAAATTCGCATAGTAAAAGTGTATGTATATAAATATTATAATCATAATATTTAATTGTCAATAAAATAAATTTGATTTTTTATAAATACCAGTGTATTATAAAAATATATGAATAAATTAGCAACTCTCGGGAGGGTCGACGAGCCACAATTCGACACATTTTGAGATATAATTACATATTTTTTTGATAGTATATCTCATATGTATATCTCCCTAGAAGAGAAGAGGGTACATTTTCAAGAATTCAAATCTCGAGTGGTCACACATATGCACTTCAAGAGAAGTATGGGCAAATACAGTGAAGATGAAATGCTCAAAATTCTCTATTGGACATATAGATACCTCTATAATAAAAATTATCATTCTCTTCCGCAAGTCATACCAAAAACTCTCGATGATGCTTGGACCCTGATATGAATACAAATTGAGCAATTCTGATATGTAGGTCAGCAGATGAAAAGCCCGAATCATATGAATAGAGCTGATACTCTTCCACAAAAATCGGTAAAAGATACAGTTTATAATATTCTCGATGGTATATTACGTATAGTGAGTAGATCGAGTGATCTTGTATATAGGAAAAAATGAGAAGAAAACTAAAACTATATCGATTCCCGGAAATAAACTTGCATTTTATCTATTATCTCTATAATGCAACACATCTACACGGCGGGATAGCTCAGTTGGTAGAGCAATGGATTGAAAATCCATGTGTCCCCGGTTCAAGTCCGGGTCTCGCCACCACGAAAAAATAAAAATACTCTCTATTGAGAGTATTTTTTTGATTTCATATGTTTCTTGAGCTCTTGCTGATGTATGTAGTATCCTATAAACTGTAGCTCTGGACGTGTAGGATACCTCTTCATATAGTTTCGTATATGTTCATATATAGTTCCAGGTTGTGTATTTTGCCATACGAGTCCTGTTATCATACCCCGTATAGCTCTTACGTTGATATCATGGAAAGTTCCAGTATTTTCCACTACTTCCTCATATGCAGACGATGGCTTATCTATGGCTTCATGGAATTCTAGGAATTTTGTTATTCTGATTGCATTGATCTGATCATCGCTAAATCAGAGCTTATCCTTGAGTCTACTCTCCAGTTCTATCACTGCCTCATAGAAATTTGTATCATAATTGAGTATCATACGGAGATAGGTATCTATCATTTTTCTATTCACTAAGAGTACGTTGTCTATGACTTGCTCACTGAGTGATGTACGAGATTGTCTATCGAGAATTGCTACAGCTCGGGTACGAGTATCGTATCGTACAAGAGAAATTTTTTCTTTCCCGTTTATGTCAGTATCAAATACAATACGACCACCCTTGAATCATCTTCACAGGATATCTCATTCATGATGGATAGCGAGCCCGAGTTTTTCTGAAAGAGAATCCATATGACGCACTATGGGCCTTGCACCTATCTTTGCTATGGCATCTTTATGTTTTGTGAGTATCATATTTTCATATGTAGGCATCATCGTAACTGTGAGATTGCCATCATAGTATCCACTGAGAGCATGATTTATTTTATCTAGAGATATCTGCATGACTTGTTTGGCCATAGATTCCGTGATAGCATGGCAACGTACTATTCTATTCATTCGCCCGATGAATTCTGGAGGAAAATATTTTTCGAGTGTAGACCTCCATAGCCTATCATCATTTGATATATCATTTTTTTGGGAAGCGAATCCTATTGATGAAGTTCGATTATTCGCTATATCAGCTTCTCATATATTGGATGTGAATACGAATATTGTATTAGAGAGGTTGGTTATTTTCGAAAATGGATTATTTTTTCCTCCTTTGGAGTTCATCTCTATCTCTCCGTTTTGTATAGCTCAGAGAAACGCTATCAGTATCTCTGGATGAGCTTTTTCTGTCTCATCGATGAGTACTATAGATAAATTTTGGGAATTATATGGATTCTCGAGAAGGAGTGGGTGGAGCTTATTATCTTTTTTGGATTTCTCATAGGCTCAATAGAGTCGTCTATCGGCGAGCCGGGGCATATCACCATATCCTATATACCCAGGAGATGCACCATTGAGAATAGCCACATCGGCAGGATGTTTCAATAGTTCTCCTTGGATACCTGTATACCCATTACTCTCTCAGAAAAGAATATATGCAAGACTTTTGACAAGTTCAGTTTTTCCTACACCAGTTGGTCAGCCTAGGAGTACTGCACCAAGGGCACTATCTCTATTGAGAGCATATATGCCTGTCAATAGGGTGTCTATGAGTGCCTCTTTTGCCTCTTGTTGTCCAGCAATCCGCATATCAAATTGTTCCAATAACTCTGCTTTGATGTTGTTACTTATTCAATTGAGTGTTTCTGTGATATCTACCCCCCTCCTCATACTTTGAGATTGATGCAACATATTTGAATAGGTAAAACAATATATATGAGAAATGTATATTTATAATTGACTTTGTCAAAAGAAAATGTATATATATCCTATATACCGTATTTTTGTATAAATGCAACAACCAGCAGAAGACATAATATCCAAAGCAACAATACTAGTTCAATCACTGAGTGACAATACAAGAGATGATCTATGTGCTACTCAGGCAAAAAAAAGACAAAAAGCTGTGAATTCTATTCTTGCGAGTCTCAATCCTCAGAAAAATCTCGAAGATAGTCATATCTTACAATATCTTCCCCTAGCATTCATACAATCCTGAGAACATATTGGTGCTCTATATTTTATCCAAAACTGTATCGAGAATGGTGCATATTTTGATCCAAGTATTATCGATACTC
>JAYSSB010000182.1:0-7261 GCA_043720755.1 Candidatus Altimarinota bacterium
CATATCGCCTTGTTTCATTTTGATCAGCTCGTACGCCATCGCTGTAGCGTAGAGAGGAGTACTACGTCCGAGTTGTTCCATCAGATAGTAGATAGCACCAATATGATCGATATGTCCGTGAGTGATACCTACACCGACTATCTTCTTCCCACGGCAATATGTGAGATCTGGGATCGAACAGTTGATACCATATTGGTACTGATCAGCGAACTGGAGACCCATATCGATGATGATCATCTCATCCTCATACTCGAATCCCATACAGTTGAGACCGACTTGCTCAGTTCCACCAAAAGGAATCACACGGAGTGTCCCCTTCTCGAGTGGCTTGGGTCGCTCTTCTGGAATATGGAGGAATTTTTTGACTGCCTGTACTGGTGTGAGGAATGGGAATGATTTTTTTGGACGAAAACTATCCTCGAAAATAAATGATTCACCAGGTTTAACGTTGGTAGCAATATTTTTGCCTGAATCAAAAAAGCTACGGAATCCGGGCTTTCGATCAGTTTGTGGCGTTTTGCCAGCGTTGTTTTGGTAGCGTGTGTTTCGCATGAATATATAATTAGTATTTAGAATTTAGGGTGTAAGGTTTGGATTTTAGAACTGTTGCATATTTCTAAGTTCTAAAATCAAGATTCTATCTCTCTACTACAATCGGCATCACTACAGGAGTACGACCAGTGAGGAGATAACAATATTTGGTAATCTCACGACGAAGTCCTGATACGAGATCGCCTCGTTCGATTTGTGGATTTTCTGTGAGAAGTTGCTCATACGTCTGTCTGATCCCCTTGATGATCTCCTTGTGGATATACATCATCTCATACGCATGAACAAATCCACGAGAATCGATAAATATATGTCCAGATATCGTACGAGCTCTCGTATCCTCTGTGAGTGTGAATACGAGTACTCCACTCTCAGAGAGCTGATCACGATCTCCGAGTGCATACCCAGCAACAACTCCGATAGAGAGTCAATCGATAAAAAATGTATCAAATGTGAACTTCATGGCATGACGAGAAAATACTCCAGCTCGAAATGAGATGACCTCCCCAGTGATAAAAGTCTCTGATGATGTCGCAAATCAATCAGCACTCGGAGTGATAACAACAGCTCCCTGAGATCCGAGATCTGCAGATGAGAGTACTATATGAGCGAGAGCGAGGGATGATCCACCTGATCTGATACCGAGATGCATCGTCATACTGACATCAGCCAAGAAGAACTCGATATCGCCGATACGTCTTGTCTCAGAACCATCAGCAAAAAGCTCAAAAAATCTACAAGATTCGAGGAATGTTGTGTTTTTGATATTGTTGCGAAAAGATGCAATAACCTCACGAGTTGCATAAATAGGAGGAAATCCGAGAGTTGGGAGGATGAATTCAAAACGAGTCACATCAATAGTGGCATCTGTGATCACCCAGGCTCTGAGACGATCTTTCTCTGAGAAGATGAGTCGCATATCAGGAAACGTCAGATACTCATGACCCGAGTGATGCAATGCAGAGAATCCTGAACCAACGAGTACTGTCGTATCATCACTTCGCATCATAAATAGTGGATCTGATCCAGTTGATGCTGAAAGTGATACTATCCTGAGAGCTGTCATATCATCTTCTCGAGGGAGAAATGATGACTTCATCCCAGCAATGAGCCGAGAGAGAGCTGGTGTCGTATCAACAATAGCAGGTTCACTAGGCTGAACTGGACGAGGAGGACGAGGTGTGTACTCTCGTGGAGGTCTAGGAGCCGCATCTGGTCGTGGAGCTGAGGGGCGAGGAGGATGAGATGATCTAGTATCATCTCTATCGTGAGATGGAGTTGATACGACTCGAGCAGAGGGACGAGGCATAGGAGTAGATGATGGAGATCAGAAACTGATATCATCACTATCGCCAAAAATATGGTCCATAGAGAAAAGGGTACAATACAGGAGTATCTCGAAACAAAATGAGACTTTCTGTGAAAAATAAATATGTCATATGAGATGCGAGACGACGATATATATTATGTCGAGTGCCTATGAACAACTCATTCTATTGAAATAGACTTCACGAGAGGGAGTTGCCAATATGTGCGAGTCGGGAGATATGACGAATACGGTATATACATACTCTTATCTTCACAACTACGAATTGCATGGAGTATATACAATACTAGAGAGAATACAAATATTTCTGGAGAGAATATGACACCTTGGTAGTATCCCACACATAGGATGGTACGATCCCAATCGAGAAATCAGTTCCCTGAAAGTATCCACGAGAAAATACCGAATTCGCAAAAAATAAATACTTCTGACGCAAGATATCACTCCGCAATGCCCTATCTGCGAATGTCGCATTGTGGAATATATAGAATACAAAAGACTCTGCCATATCCTCATATTGATTCGTCTGAGCATATCCTGAGACAAAATCCATTGTGATAATATTTGATTTTTTGGTAGTGGGCTTGAGCCAACTGATACTGTAGAAATCATCTGAAACGTCACGTCATGTAGATCCAGTCACAAAAACATAGAGATCAATATAGTGAGCGAGTTCGTGGACAAAGAGTTTGATGAATTCGGCATCCTTGGCAACGTAGGGCGAGAGGGATATCTGAGCATCCCGCATACGCCCTCTTGGTTCTCGCTGGAATCCATCAATACGTATCAAAAGATTTCTATAGTCAAAGCTCATCGCCTGTGAATAGGCTATTTCTTTGATGGCATTGATACGCTTCTTGGAATCAATATAGGTATTCTCACTCTTGATCGAGAGTGCATACCCTAGATTCGGAAGGAGGAAAGTGAGGATAAGTGATGTAGCGAAAATAATATATTTCATATATTTTATTGTCCGAGACGATAGACAAATCCGATGATCACATCTACCATCGGGAATGCAACCAGGAGGAGTACGAGACCGATCAGGGCATAGATGGCCGTTGTTTTTGCTTTTTTGACCTTTTCATCTTCTCCATACGATGTCGTGTACTGGATACCTGAGAATACGATAGCACCGATCGCAAAAAGTGCACCAAATCCGATAACTTGCTTGGAGATCGAGATGACGAGATTTTTGACAGAGGTCACTCCATCTCATCCGGTGGTAGTAGAAATACTACTCTCAGCTCACTCAGAACATTCTCTGAGGTATTGTCAGGCAGAGGCTGTAGAACTCACATCACATACAGCATATGAGAGTGGGGAGAGGATGATCGAGAGAATGAGGGCCACGAGGCTAGGGATCAGTATTCGCATAAAACTAAGATAAATATACTAAAAACTCAATGTAGAGATAATACTAACGAGTCCATAAGAGAGACCGACAGATATAAGTGCAATGGCTGTATAGCCTATGGATTTTTGTGCTTTTTTCATCTTGGATTCGTCTCACTCAGCTGTGAAGAGCTCATACGCAATCTGGAGAGATGCCCATATGACGATGATCGGGAGGACTACCTTGAGGAGGACAGATTGTACGAGTGTGAGGATAGCGATGATAGTTGTACCATCTCAGTTGATGATACTCCCATTGTCGACACGTCCCCCGAATCCGATATCGCTATTGCCGATTGCAAAACTATATTCCCATGAAAGGAGTATCGAGAAAATGATGAAAAAAATT
Source organism: Candidatus Altimarinota bacterium (assembly GCA_043720755.1). GTDB lineage: Bacteria > Patescibacteriota > Gracilibacteria > BD1-5 > UBA2023 > JABFSX01. The sequence goes on from JAYSSB010000182.1 coordinate 3,621, forward strand.
CGTTGCATAGTATTAGATGAGAGTATTGAGATCGAGATTGGTAATAAAGTTGACAGCTGCATATGCGAGACCTGCGATGAGTAATCCTATGAATGCATAGATCATGATGTAGCGGGCTTTTTTGAATTTTTCATCTTCTCAGGTAGCAAATATCATCTGGATCCCTGACCATGTGATAGCAAGAACCGTGAGGATCGCTGTGAGTCCGATCATCCATGATATGATAGATGCGATAGCCGTACCAGGATTATCCGAGTTGATGGAGGGCAGAGAGACACTCCCAGCTGGAGGCGTGACCGTGATATCCGCATAGGAGATAGAGATACTCGCTATGATGAGTATGAGTGCGATGAGGATAGAGCGAGTACGTATCATACTTATGCGTTAAAAAATGAAGCCACGATCTTGACAATACCATATGAGAGAAACGCGATCAGCATAGCTACGATGTTCCATTTGATGATCGTCTTGGCTCGCCCAGCCTTCTCCGAGTCTCCAGCCGAGAAGATATAAAAATATCCAGCAATCACAAATGATACTGCTGCAAATATCGGAATCATAAATAAGAGAATATCCGTAATATTGCCAAGCAGCGTCACAAATGATCCAATGCCACCCGTCGGGACTCCACTACTACTATGACTTCAGTTGAGAGGATCCATATCGAGTATCTTGACCGTGAATCAAGTACTTGTCAAGTTGTTATCTGCATATATTGCTGAAGGGAGCAGATATGAGAATATGAGATATGTGAGGAGGGAGAGTTTTTGCATATATATAGCGTTATGACGATACTACACCAAAAAGATGAAAAAAGCAAAAAATACTACAAATTTGCAAAAAAAGTATTCCTTTATATAATACGCTCCGATTTGAAGATATCCATTTGGATATATGTTTTATTTTTTACTGATAGTATATGTCTCTCCTCTCTACTCTCCTCTTGGTTCTCTCTATCCTCATCATCATCGTGGTGATGCTCCAGGCAAAATGAAACGGACTCTCGATTGTCCCTGGATCAAGTGACTTCGGCAAGTTCGAGCGTCGTGGTGGCGAATTGATGCTCCATAGGCTCACTATAGGACTGATATCAGTCTTTGTATTGGCTGCTATGGTAGCGTATTTCATAGCGTAGCCGACCACTAATCTCACGATCATGTCTGGACCCCGGATCATCAATATCATCACGATCGGAGCGAGTATCATAGCTCTGTGTATACTCATACACCTCATAGGGGTATATATCTATGCATGATGACGCTACGAGTGAGTACGCTGAGGGAGTATCAGTATCGGGCTCGTCGAGACGACGCCCAATCCGATGAATCCGTTCCAATACGGACAAAATAGTTCTACTGACTTGATGTATCGGTTCTTGTTTCGAGGGATGATCCGCTATGATATCACGGATGGTATCTATACAGGAGATCTGACCAATTGTGATATCACGGATATATCACTCGTACGCTGTACCCTCAGAGATGACGCTGTATGGTCAGATGGAACTCGTATCAAACTCGATGATATCATAGCGTCGATCGATACCTACAAAAAAAGCTCCCCAAAATCAGGTATGAGAGTATTTTTGGAACAAGTGACTCTGAACAAAAACGGGGAAACCCTCGAGATACGATCAAAGATAAAAGATGAGAATATGATCGAGATGCTCACTTATCCAATCGTCCGATCTGATACGATCAATCGTATACGAGATAATACGATCACTCCTCAGAGCTACGTCACATCTGGTCCGTATACATTCGGAGAGAGTATCACAGATACCCAATACGGATTCGACCGAGTGACTCTCGTCCGCAATGAAAAATGGGCTCGCACGACTTGGCTAGACAAGATTAACTTCAAATTTTTCCGTGATCTCTCCAGTATGGAGCGAAGTGCCGAAACACTCACGATCATCATACCACCAGCCAAAAATGAGAAACTCGAAGTTGGTCCAAGATTTCGAGAATATCTCTATACAAACTATGAATATTTTGGAGTGTTCTTCAACATAAGGACTCTCAATAGATCACTCCGCAATATCCTCCATTGGCAGATTGGGAGTTCGTTTGGCGATGATATAGTAGCGGATCATACGAGGCGAGATACGATATTTCACTCGGGATGAGCCCTCCTCCCGAGTGATACGCTTCGTGGATTTGCTGATATACTCAGAGAGATGTGATATACCAAAAAATCCGAAATCCTCTCAAAAATAGAATCAGTGAGTACCACCCTCAGTGGAGAGCCCATATTCGAGAAGACAACATATTGGAATACATCCGCCTGAGTCAATACACTCTATATGAGTGAGAAGACGAGTGAGATCATCCTCACAGGTACTGTACCTACAGATACAGTATCAATCGAGATCAATGGCTATGCACTCAAGGAATTTGTTCCAGGGAATACCAACTTCGTATACAAGGTGACAACAGCATCTGGGACACTCATCGAAGGGAAAAATATATATACACTCAACCTCAATCCTCTCTCGGGGAGATCCAGTAGTGAGATCCTCACGATCTATAACTCGACAGACGTAGAGAAGATGACATCATATAAACGATCAGAACAGGACAAGTATAATGCTCTGCAAAATACCCCAGCTCTCATCGCTGATCGAGAACGCAAAAAATCTGAATCCATCAAAGAAGCTCAAACCCTCAAAGATGAATACTACTACAAGTGAAATGATATATTTGCAATCCGCATCGGATATATCACTGGTCCACAGAGTACTGAGTCATATGCAACAAGTATCAGCGATGCTCTCAGACTCCTCGGTGTCAAGACAGAACTCATCCCCTACGGACCCAAAGAGCTCCAGAACATGATAGCAAGTAGCAAGCGTGACTACGATCTCCTCGCTATCGGTATCTCGGTAGAGTGAAGCCTCTCTCGTATCTGACAAGTATTCACAGCGAGTGAAATCGGCTCAGGAGGGATCAACTTTGCAGGTATAGCAAACAAGTCTCTCGATACTCTCTTCGTAGAACTCGAGTGAACTACAGACAGAGTCAACGTGGATAAAATACAGAGAAACATCTCAAAAATTATGAATACAGAGAGTTTTTTTGTTCCGATATCGAGCCCCTATCATCGCATCTGGGTAGATCGCAATATCAAGTGAATGCCCCAAGTCGATACAATTCCCGATATTGCAAGTTTCAGTGAGATACTCGTTGACACGAGTATCAAAGAAAACTACATCAAAAACCTTACTAATAAAAGTGTATCAGGATTTGGATCCTGGATCGTCTCCAAACTCTACAATCCCTCATGAAAGAAAATATAGTCATATCAGCCTGGGAGATGGTTACCGAGTTTCACTCTCTCAAAAAACTCAACTTCATTCCATCATTTATGGGAATGATGTGGCTTTTTGTGATTATATTTTATCAGCTGACATTTACGTATATCTATATCTTTGATAAAAAAGATGAAGCTATGGAAACTCTTACCAAGTTCATTCATGCTGATTACTTTACTGAGAGTATCGTATTTTTGGGAGTTATATTCGTCCTCTATATTATCCTGGAGCCGATTGCTACTGGCGGTATGATCGAGATGATGCATTCATATCGTACTCACAAATGAGAGAAAAATAGAAGATCTTGGCAAGGATTTTTTGATGGACT
>JAYSSB010000183.1:0-2547 GCA_043720755.1 Candidatus Altimarinota bacterium
TGGCTCGGGAGTATGTACGCATTCTCGAGTGCACCCAATGTCGGATACGCCGTCGCACTCATCAACACGCATGCTATCATAACTACGCTCTATGGAGTATTTGTACTCAGGGAGGGAATTACCAAAAAGAAACTCTTCGTATTCGGTTGTATGCTCATCGCACTCGTATCATTTGCCTTTGCATAAAACTTGCAATTCTATAACTTTCGATATACTAAAATCATATTATAAAAGCGATCGAGTGGCTATCACCCACGAGCTGATGAAAGAAATATTTCCGTCATTGCGAGGCACGAAGCAATCCAGAAATATAGTAGAATCATCCGGAGTTGCAATACTCCGTCAAAAAACCTACAATTAAGTATCAGCTTTCGGTGGTACCTTCCTCCATAGCTCTTGTCCTCCATAGCTCGAATGAGCGACGGACGCAAGAGCGACGGAGGACCTGAAGCACACATTTTATTTTTGTGTGCTTTTTTTATTTTTTATGAGAAATATCCTATCTGATATAAGATCTCTGTGAAAAATCTGATGAAAAAATCTCTGATTCGCTCAAAAATCTGCAGATATCCTATCTGACTGATTCGATATCTCCAAAGTGGATCAAATCGGAGAGACAGAATTGAGGCAAATATTTTCATACCAATTTAATAAAAACTCTACTAAATCATTTTTTGTAGTATACTCAAAAGAATCTAAAGAAAAATGAAAATTCCAGGCTGAGGATATAGATACTTCTGTTGGGTCTGATTGGTTCATATTAGTAGCACCATCCCAGACTTCTCATATAATAACTCCCAAAAGAGGATGGATTAAATTCAACTGATCAAATGTAATTGTATTAGCTATGAATCGAAGTAATCCATGGGGGTATAATGGTGGAACATTTCAATTGGATAAAAATATATGAGTTCCACTAATATATTCTCAGATTCCACTCGAAAAAATGCTCGAACTCGGGCAACAATATATATCACAATCTCTCAAGAAATAATCTAACCCTCAAAATCCTATGTTCCCATCCGTCTCTCCAAAACAACCATTCCCAGCTCTCGAAGTCTTCGACGAGTGGAATGAAGAGAAAAAAGTACTTCACAATCGTGAGATCTTTTATCTAGATGAAGAAGGTAACAAAAAATCAAAAGTAATCTTCAAGGAGTGAGAGATATGGTGGATGAGTATGGGACAGAATATAGGAAGTGAGAGCTATGGTAAATGAGAACAATTTGCCCGACCTATATACATATTTCGCAAATTCTCTGGAGAAGCATTTCTCGCAATCCCTATGACATCTCAGGAAAAGGAGGGAAGTTGGTACTATCCATATTCACTGGAATGAAAAAATGGTTGCCTGATCCTCCCGCAGATGAAATATGCAAGTAGCAGAAGACTCCTATCAAAGATCACTGATGTGGTAACTCCGGAACAGGTAAAAATCCAAATCGCCGTAAAAGAATTCCTCAGATTATAAAAATTTACCCCCTACCATTGCTGGTAAGGGGTATCGGGAAATCCCAAATGTAAATACAGTATATACGATAACCCTCAAAAATCAAAACTTTTTAACTTTTTCCTTATGTCATTCCCATCCGTCTCCCCAAAACAATCATTCCCAGCTCTCGAATCAGAGGTACTCGCCTACTGGAAAGCGAACAATACATTCCAGCGATCTATCGAGACTCGCCCAGAGGACAATCCATACCGATTCTATGATGGTCCTCCTTTTATCACGGGGATGCCTCACTATGGCTCACTCCTCTCGAGTATCGTGAAAGATGTGGTGGGGAGATATTGGACGATGCGAGGTCGTCGGGTGGATCGTACCTGGGGATGGGACTGTCATGGTCTCCCGATCGAGGAAAAGGTCCAGAAAAAACTCTGACTCAAGTCAAACAAGGATATCGAAGAAAACGGAGTCAAAAAATTCATCGACGAATGCTACAACTATACAAGTGAGGTCTCGAGTGAGTGGAACTGGTATATCGACAAGATCGGTCGCTGGGTCGATATGGACAACGCGTATCGCACGATGGATCAGGACTATATGGAGTCAGTGATGTGGGTATTCAGCGAGCTCTGGAAGAAGTGACTCATCTACGAAGGGAAGCGTGTATCGCTCTACTCATGGAAACTCGGAACTCCGATTTCCAATTTTGAAGTGGCGATGGATGACACCTATCAGGAGGTCAATGATCCTGCGATCACGGTGAAGTTCGCACTGGAGACCAATGAAAAGTTCCCAGCAGGGACAAGTATCCTCGCCTGGACGACGACGCCTTGGACGATACCTGCCAATATGGCACTCGCAGTGAGGAACGATATCGACTATGCGCTAGTTAATTATGTAGAACCAACCAGGCTAGAATGAAAGACTATAACAAAAGAGAATCATCCTGGGCAATCTATCGTAGCTTCGCCTAGCATTAATTATAATTGAGATAATTATATAGTTGCTAAAAATCGACTCGAAACCGTATTCAAGGGAAAGTGAGAGTTCACTGTAATCCGAGAACTCAAGGGATCTGAGCTCGTCGGACTCGGATATGT
>JAYSSB010000184.1:0-2540 GCA_043720755.1 Candidatus Altimarinota bacterium
ATATTCGGGAACTCATATGCCCTCATCGCTGATGCTATCGAGTCAGCTACAGATATCATCGGTTCTGGGATAGTATATCTCGGAGTCCGCTATGCTCAAAAGCCTGCTGACCACAATCATCCATACGGTCATGGTAAGACTGAGCCTATGGCAGGACTCGCAGTTGCTATACTCCTCGTATTCGCAGTTGTCGAGATCATGAGTTGAGCTATCGAGCGGCTCCAGACTCCAGATATCTGACTTCCGGCTTTTTGGACACTCTATATCCTCATCCCAGTGATCCTCCTGAAGTGATGACTATTCATCCGAGCATTCGCTATCGGCAAGTCTCTCCAGAGTACTGCAGTCACAGGAGATGCCTACCATCATCTCTCAGATGCTGTGACGACAGGGATAGCTCTCATCGGTACACTGATCGCTCTCTTTGCTGGTCCGCAGTTTATCTCAGCAGCTGATTGGGCTACATTGATCGCAGCACTCCTGATGTGCTACAATATCTATCATATCGGCTGGCCCGCCATCCGTGAGCTCCTCGATGAGGTATCAGATCCAGATATGGAGAGTGCTATCAGAGATAGCATCATCGCCAATCAATCCGTCCTCAATATCAATACATGTATCGTACGAAAGAGTGGATTCGATCGTATCATAGAACTCCATCTCCTCATCGATGGCGAACAGAGCGTCCGTGAGTGACATCTCATTGCTCATAGAGTAGAGTCAGACATCAGACGTGAGTTCCCGAGTATATCCAACGTAGTTGTCCATGTCGAGCCGAGCTATGAGATCATAGAATAGAAAACCTCCAAATAACTTGGAGGTTTTTCATAGTATGAGACTATATAGCTGGCTTGATACGAGGGAGATTCTCACAGACAACTCCGTTTTTGTTCCCATCGAGACCATAGATATCGAGAGATTTGACTTTGGCCTTGTCGAGACCAGTATTGTATGAGGCGATCTGATCAGCACAGGTATCATATTTGGTCTGAGCCTCATCTTGTGTCTTGAAGTTGTCACAGTTGAGATCGGCTGTAGCCTTACCCTGTGCCTTGACACATGATCCCATGAGCTTGATTCCGTCCTTGGTCTGCTGTACACGAGACTCGGCAATACTCTTGCCCGCCCAGAGAGATCCGAGATCGAGATCGTAGTCAAATGTCTGGATACCGATCGCTGCGAGGAGGACGATACCGAGTCCTACAGCGAATGCTGTCTTTATCTTACCCATCCACCAGAGAACAAAGAGTACAGCACCAACCAGGAGAAGGATCCAGATACGAGTTGACTTGGTATTGCGAACTTTTTCGAGTTCTGCTTTGATTTCAGCCATGAGAGGATAGATAAAAAAATAAAAAGAAATGCAATTTCTTCACATGATTATAGAGAGAATAGTTTTTTGTCAAAAAAATAAATCCCTCAATAAGTTGAGGGATTTGAGCTTATTTGATCTCGGTAAAGAGAGATGCTCTCGGGAATCTCACCTTATTTCCACGAGGAGCCTCTCACTCTGCTCTATATCCGATTGGGAGCATGACGACCGCCTTTTGCGTAGCAGGGAGTCCGAGTATCTTGCCTACAGCATCAAAGTCTGCACCCTCCATCGCACATGAGTCGATCTCGAGCTCTGCACAAGCAGCAAGTGCAAATCCATGAGCAATATATGCTTGTCGAGTTGACCATGCAAATGCGGCTGCCTCGTCTTTTGACTGAGCAAATCCAGTAACCATATCTTCGTATCACTTCAATTGTACTCGTACTTCTGAGTTGCCACCTGACATGAGAGTGAAGTACTCATCTGTGTTCGTCATGAGGTCACTACGAGCTGCGAATACGATGAGATGCGAACATGTCGTGATCTGTGGTTGTCCCCATGCGATCGGCTGGATCTGACCTCTGATATCAGGATTGGTCACGATATAGAAGTGGTATGGCATCATCCCGAATGATGTCGGAGTGAGACGTATTGCCTCGATGATCTGATCGAGATCTCCATCAGAGACTTTTCGAGCTGTATCGAATTTTTTGGTTGCGTATCGCCAGTTGAGATTGGAGAGGAATGACATAGATTTTGATGTATTAAATAAAGTAAAAATATACTACTGAAACACGTGAGAAAAGCAAATTTTTTGCTTTAAAAAAGAAATGGATTATACTCAAAATATATTTATGATCCAATATGGTTCGCTCTCCCCAGTGTAGTTGTCCACATTCTCAGTCGTTGTTTTCACTCCTTGGTAAAAAGTGGATGATTTTTATCTTGCAATCAGTCTCACAGGGATCGACGACGTTCACAGATATTCGCCGTGATACCTGAGAGCCCAATACCAAGATCCTCACTGATCGTCTCGCTGAACTCGTGACCGCTTGAATACTTCTCAAAAATACTCCTGATTCTCGCTACTCGCTCTCGCCACTTGGAAATGATCTCTCAAAACGACTCATTGCCCTGGCCGATTGGTGGGGAAAAAACCAAAAATAGTCTTATAGACTATTTTTTTATGAGAATATCTTCCAGTTCTGGAAAACTCTCGATCCCA
>JAYSSB010000185.1:0-2526 GCA_043720755.1 Candidatus Altimarinota bacterium
CCTATGACTGTTATCCGCAAATGTATCATTCCAGCTGCAGGATTCGGGACACGGTTCCTACCAGCAACCAAGGCTCAACCCAAAGAGATGCTCCCAATCGTGGATAAGCCAGTTATCCAGTATCTCGTCGAAGAGGCAGTCGCGGCCGGGATCACCGACATCATGATCGTGACTGGTCGTGGCAAACAGGCGATCGAGAACCATTTTGATGCATCATTCGAACTCGAGAAGACGCTCGTGGAGAAGTGAAAAATCCGAGAACTCGCCCTCGTCGAAGCCGTATCCACTCTCGCCAATATCGCCTACGTGCGTCAGCCACTCCCTCGTGGTGATGGGGATGCACTCCTCCATGCTCGCTCCTGGATCGGAGATGAGCCATGTCTTGTCCTCTTCGGAGATGATCTGATCAAATGAAAGATCGGTGGAGCTGAGCAGCTTGTCGCAGCTTTTGCCACATATCAGACTCCGATCATCGCCCTTGAGCGAGTTACTGACAAGCGTGTGAGCTCATATGGTATCGTCGAGTCTAGTATTGCTGATGGCAAACTCCACCAAGTGAGCAAATTCCTCGAGAAGCCAAAACCTACAGAAACGGACTCTCGTCTTGGAGTCATCGGGAAATATATCATCACACCAGAGGTATTCCACTATCTCGAACAGGATGGACAATCAGCATCGAAAGATGGGGAAATCCGACTCGCCGACGCATTTGCTCGGATGGTCGAGGATGGCAAAAAAGTGTACGGACTCGAGATGGAGGGCGATCGCTATGATACGGGGGACAAGTTCGGATTCCTGAAAGCAACGATCGACTATGCTCTCGATCGGGATGATCTCGGAGAGCAGATGAGAGAGTTCCTGAAGAGGAGAGTAGCATCATTCGACTAATATGCCATCCAATCGCTCCATCTGAGATCATGGGGAGGATATCGCTCTACGGTATCTGGAGTCCAAGTGATATCACGTTGTCGAGAGGAACTATCAGGTCAAGTGAGGAGAACTCGATATCATCATGCGGGAGTGAGAACTCACGATATTTGTCGAGGTAAAATATCGCAAAGATGAGGCCTATGGACATCCACTTGATACGTTTTCGATGGCAAAACGCCGAGCTATGAAACGAACCATCATGCTCTACGTGACAAAAAATAAAATCGATCTAGACAAAGTCAGGATCGATTTTGTAGGTATCATGCCCAATGTCGCATGAGGACATCGGATATGGCATGTGAAAGGAGTCGAGGTCTAGTCCGCCCCAGATCCATCGCTGAGCTCATTGAGTCCAGCTATACCACCTCAGAGTTCATCCCTATTGTATACAGGATCTGGTCTCCTATCTCTATTGCGTCCAACTCATTGATATCCTGTATCTTGACGACTCGATACCATAGAGTTGACAGTTTCTCTCACACTCTGCACCTCGGAAGTTGTTGCACTTCAGCCTCGATATCATCCAGATTTCCAGGCTATATAGTCCTTTTCTGCTGTTTTTTGTATTTTCTTTTTTGGATTAGATCCTGATTCAAATATAACAGACATATCGATTCCCATATCGAGAAAATCTGTATAGAATTCCTGTTTCTTAATATCTGAAAATTTATCTCAGTGACGGGAGAATGCTTCATTGAATCTGAGTAGTATATCTTCTCGATACTGGAGAAATTGTAGCTTCTTCAGATTTTCATCCTGAGATGATTTATAAAGATTTGTAACCATCTTCACTGCTGGATCCCAATATCGCTCCTTGTGATTTTTATCGATTCTGAATTGGTGTGAGTCAAGTTTTATTTTCCGAAGAGTTCGCTCCATAGAGTTCACTATGATTCCATCCACATTGACAGCATTGATAATAGGACTCCCTACATATCCCTGTTGGATATACCATCCATTATCATCTCCATGTGCCTCATCTCCACTATTATTTTGATGTATACTATCAAAATGTTCAAAGTATTTCTTCACTTGAGAATCTTGATTCGCCTTTTCAATGAGCCACATATTTTTTCACTGGAGCATATTATGGAGCTTTCCATTGTGTCTTCTCCAGAGTCCTGCGAGGCCATTGATAGCTGCCTTTACGGAATCTCATTTTCCTTTCTCAGTATGCCCATCATATTCGAGATCCTTGATCCATTTATCCATATTTGCAACATCACCCGGAGCCACATCTTTAAGTGCCTCACGGAATGTATGACGATAGAGGTCATTATCAGTACGGCTGCGTAGAAATGAATATGCATGAAAGCTATGTCCCTTACCATCTGCATATCACTTGATTTTTTGATTCGCTTTGGTAGAGAGATACCTGCTATAACCACCGAGTGCCCAGACAACTGGAAGTGTCTGTATATGCGGTGATGGATCCTTATCTGCTGCCTTCTCCATCGATCCGATAGCGGTATGATACTCATGAGTCGAGAGAGCGGATAGTCCATGATCGACTCGAGCCTCAGCATTCACGAGATCACCTGCTTGTCGGATACCTTTCTCATAGGCACCATCGAATCCATCCTTTCGCCATGCATT
>JAYSSB010000186.1:0-1005 GCA_043720755.1 Candidatus Altimarinota bacterium
CCGTCAAAAAATCTCCTCCAGAAATGGGGGAATTTTTTATTGACATTTATTATTTTAACAATATAAAATACTCATGCAATCCTCAGTACTCTACTCTCCAAATGAATCTGAACGGCAAACATTTGATATTGGTATCCGTAAATTCTATTCTGAAACGCAACACTTTTCATTTCACCAAAACATCTGGTCTGGAGTAGCATAGTCGAGTCGTTTTCTTGGTCTTGAGTCTAAGGAGATTTGGATTATATCCAAATCTTTTTGTTTGGTATTCGAGAAATCTGTCTTCTTGGGAAGATGTTGTCTGATGAGTCAGTTGGTATTCTCATTAGTGCCTCTTTCCCATGAGCAATACGGATGAGCAAAGTAGATATCTACAAACACATTATATTGAGTCTTGAGCTCATATTGCATCATCTGATGATCTGCGAACTCTCTCCCATTGTCGAAGGTAATACTCTTGAGCTTGTCTCTTGGTATATGAGACATAAGTCTCGTGAGTACTGAGGTGAGTCATACGGCATTCTTTCAGAGTGGGAGTTCACCAATGAGTACTTTTCAGGTCTTTCTCTCAACGAGCGTAAGAATAGCTCAACTCCTATTCTTTCAGATAATGGTATCTCACTCCCAATGCCCGACTTCTTCTATTCTCTTTCACTTCTCATCTCGTTTGAGGGTATCTGGATACTTCTTTGATCGTTCCTCTATTCGTACTTGATCCCCCATCTGATATTTTCACCCGAGAGCTGCTTCTTTCTTGCGGTCACGGTACTCCTTATTGTTTCTTCTCAAGTGTTTCTTGAGTACCTTTGGATCATAGTGAGAATAGATCCAGTCATACACCGTATCCTTTGAGAGTCGGATGGAGAGAGATAGTACATCTTGAGATACGGCTGGAGATACCGTTGGAGATAATTCCCTGTGCTTTTTCTTCCAACTCTCAGCGATCTGATCTGGAGACCAATCGAGGAGAAACTTCTCATGAATGTAGAGGGCGAGCACTCCTCA